>NZ_JBEZZB010000233.1:0-12408 GCF_040638955.1 Actinoplanes sp. NPDC024001 | reverse complement strand
CACCGAAATCATCGAGACCACCGCGATCGCCGCATAAGATCAACACACACGGATCAGCGCTGGCCGCCTCTTACACCACGCCAGCGGACGTGACCCCCACTCCCCCACCCGGAAACAACACCAGCCGTCAGCCGGACCACCCGGCTGACCGCCAGCGCCGCTTTCAGCGCCCCAACACGACACCAGCCGTCAGCCGGACCACCCAGCTGCCCGCCAGCGCCGCTTTCAGCGCCCCAACACGACACCAGCCGTCAGCCGGACCACCCAGCTGACCGCCAGCGCACGCCCTGGGGCGCGAGAAGGAACACCAGCCGTCAGCCACGAGGCCCGGCTGGCGGACAGCGCCCACTCCAGTGACCCAACACGACACCAGGCGTCAGCCGGACCACCCAGCTGACCGCCAGCGCCGCTTTCAGCGCCCCAACACGACACCAGCCGTCAGCCCGGCCAGACGGCTGATGGGCAGCGCTCGCTGCGGGGGCGAGCAGGACACCTGCCGTCAGCCAAGAGGCCTGGCTGACACCCAGCCCTCACTTTGGTGCCCGAGGGCGACACCGGCGGTCGGCTGGGGCGGGTGGCTGACGGGGAGTGCTCGATTGGGGGCGGGAGGGGCACTGGCTGTCGGCTGGGGTGGGGGCTGAGGCAGGAGCGGGTGGGAGGAGGAAGGCTGGGTGGGGCGCGTTGGGGGCGGGAGTGGGCTCGTGGCCGCGCGCCCCTCGTACGCCGGGGGGTTGATCTAGATCTTGATGCGCGGGCGGGGCTGGCAGCGCGGGCAGCTGAAGGACGACCGGTTCATGAACTGCTCGCGCCGGATCAGGGCGCCGCAGCGGTGGCAGGGTTCGCCCTCGCGGCCGTAGGCGTTGAGGGAGCGGTCGAAGTAGCCGCTGTCGCCGTTCACGTCGACGTAGAGCTCGTCGAAGCTGGTTCCGCCCGCCACGATGGCCTCGCCCAGCACGTCCCGGACGTGTGCGAGCAGGCGCTTGACGGCCGGGCGGGTCAGCTGGTCGGTGGGGCGGGCACCGTGCAGCTTGGCGCGCCACAGGGCCTCGTCGGCATAGATGTTGCCGACGCCGGAGATCAGCGTCTGGTCCAGCAGGGCCCGCTTGATCTCGGTGTGCCGGCCGCGCAGCCGGGCCACGAACGCCTCGTCGTCGAAGAGCGGGTCCATCGGGTCGCGGGCGATGTGCGAGATCTCGTCGGGCAGCTCGGCGCCGCCCTCGGAGACCGACAGCCCGCCGAAGGTGCGCTGGTCGACGAAACGCAGCTGCGGCCCGCCGTCGGTGAAGGTGAACCGGACCCGCAGATGCTTCTCGTCCGGCGCGTCCCCGGGCTGCATCAGCAGCTGCCCGCTCATCCCCAGGTGCCCGATGATCGCGTCACCGGAGTCGAGCGGCAGCCACAGGTATTTGCCGCGGCGGGAGACGTCCAGAACGGTCCGGCCGGCCAGCATCGCGACGAAGTGGGCGTCGCCCGGCAGGTGCCGGCGGATCGCCCGGGGGTGGTGCACCTCGACGGTGGCGATGGTGCGGCCGGCCACCCATTTGGCCAGGCCCTGACGGACGGTTTCGACCTCGGGAAGCTCGGGCACGGGGGTCCTTTACAGCGTGAACGGCCAGACGGTTACCAGGTAGGCGCCGTACCAGAGACCGAACAGCGCCCACGCGACGATCGACAGGACCGCGACCCGGGGGCGGGCGCGGGAAGCGGCCACGACGGCCGGCAGCAGCGTCAACAGTACGGGCAGCAGCAACCGTGGCTTGGAGTGGTAGAAGCCGGCCTGGCCGTACACCAGGATCATCGCGATCACGCCGTAGACCGCGAGCGGCAGCCACGGCTTCTGGGCCAGCGCGACGCCGGCCGCGGCCAGCGCCACCAGCAGGATCAACGCGACGCTCATCGGGATCCAGCCGTCGCCGGTGCGCAGCGTCGTACGAAGGAAGTCGAGAGTGCTGGAGCCGAAGTCGAACGACGTGCCCCAGCCGGCGGTCTGAATCTTGAACCAGGCGCTCGGCTCACCCACCCGCCAGGCCACCCAGCCCAGGAAGAGCGGCACCCCGGCGAGGGCCACGGCCGCCGCGGTCAGCGGGCGCCAGGCCTGCTTGCGGCTCTCCCGGACGGCCAGCAGCGCGGCCACCGCGAGGGCGATCGCCGCGGCGGCGCCGGTCGGGCGGCTCAGCGCGGTCGCCAGGCCGAGCAGGCCGGCCGCCCACCACACCCGGCGGTGCGCGGCCACCAGCATGCCGGCCACCAGGGCGATGTAGATGCTCTCCGAGTACGCCATGGACAGCACCACGGACGCCGGGGCGGAGCAGCAGATGGCGACCAGGGCCCAGCCGGCGCGTTTGCCGTACAGGCTGGTGCCGAGCAGGTGCAGCGCGATCGCGGCGCCGATCGAGGCGAGCCAGGCGACCGCGAGCGCGGCCGTGGACGGCTCGATCCCGAGCGCGGCGCCGGCCCGGATCAGCATCGGGTAGACCGGGAAGAAGGCCAGCTCGCTGCCCTGCAGGGTGCCGTTCGCGTCGTAGGTGTACCCCTGCGGGTAACCGTCCATCGCGACCCGCAGGAACCAGCCGCCGTCCCAGATCAGCAGCCGCTCACGAATGCTGCGCGGCTCGGCGGTCGCGCCACCCAGCCACCAGATCATCAGCAGCTGGCCGGCCCGGGTCAGCGCCAGGATGCCGATCGCGACGAGCACGCCCTGGCCGCCGCCCGCGGCGTCCCAGAGCCGGGTCTTGCCCGCCCGGGGCCCGGTCTCGGCCTCGACCTCATCCACAGCCTTCACTCCGTCCACGGCCGGGATCATGACACGTCCGGCGCCGGACTTTCAGCCGCCACGGTCTCCGTCTCGGTCTCGGCCCGCTCGGTGAGGGTCCGCCACGCCGCCGCGGCCGCCCGCTGTTCGGCCTGCTTCTTGCTGCGGCCCTCGGAACCGCCGTACCGCTCGCCGGCCACCACCACCCACGCGGTGAACGTCTTCGCGTGGTCCGGACCGGAGTCCTCGATCTCGTAGTCCGGGACGCCCAGGCCGAGCGCCGCGGTCAGCTCCTGCAGGCTGGTCTTCCAGTCCAGCGCGGCGCCCCGGCCGGCCGACTCGGCCATCAGCGGGTCGAACAGCCGGTGGATCACCTCGCCGGCGATCTCCAGGCCGTGCTCCAGGTAGATGGCGCCGAGCAGCGCCTCCAGGGTGTCGGCGAGGATGCTCGCCTTGTCCCGGCCGCCGGTCGTCTCCTCGCCCTTGCCGAGCAGCAGGTGCGGGCCCAGACCGAGCGGGCCCAGGCCGCGGGCCACGTCCGCCAGCGCGTGCATGTTCACCACGCTGGCCCGCAGCTTCGCCAACTGCCCCTCGGGCAGGTCGGGGTGGTTGTGGAAGAGCGCCGAGGTGATCACCACGCCGAGCACCGAGTCGCCGAGGAACTCCAGCCGCTCGTTGGTGGGCAGGCCACCGTTCTCGTAGGCGTACGACCGGTGGGTCAGTGCCCGTTCCAGCAACTCCGGCTTGAAGGGCACACCGAACGCCTCCTCGAGGGGTGCGGTGGACGGACGACGGCGCTTGTCAATCATGCGATACCTCGCTGTACCTGAGCAGATCGGCGATGGCCGCGACCGAGCCGCGGCGGTGCAGGTCGGCGGCGAAGCCGATACCCGCGGCAAGATCAGGACCGGTGGCGGCGCCGTGGCAGACCACGACGGTGCCGCCGACCCCGAGCAGCAGGGCAGCCCGGGGCGGTAGTTCGGTGTCCGGTGCGGGCGGGCCGGCCAGGGCGTACCCGGTCTCCAGGCCCTTGAGCAGAACGTTGCCGGTGAAACCGTCGGTGACCACGACGTCAGCGGCGGTGCCCGTGACGACGTCGCCGCCCTCCACCAGGCCGGTGTAGCGGGCGCCGGCGGGCAGCGACAGTTCGGCGAGCCGGGGCGGCAGGGCGCGGCGCAGGCGGTCGCCCTTGCCAGGCTCGGTGCCGATGGTCAGCAGGCCGACGCGCGGTTCGGCGACGCGGTGCACGACCGAGGCGTACGCGGCGCCGAGGCGCGCGTGCACGGCGAGCGTCTCCACATCGGGGTCGACCGTCGAACCGACGTCGAGCAGGACCAGCCGGCCGGCCGCGGTGGGCAGCACGGCGGCGAGTGCGGGACGGCGTACGTGCGGCCAGCGGCCCAGTTCACGAGCCGCGGAGAGAACCGTGGCGGCGGTGTCGCCGGCCGAGACCAGGGCGTCGGCGCGGCCCTCGGCGACCGCCCGGACGGCGTCGCCGACGGTGCCGGCATGCGCCACGGAGGTGCTGATCCGGTGCCGGTCCGCCGGGTCGAGGGCAGCCAGCACCGCGTCGGCGGCAGCAGCCGGGCCGACGAGAGTCAGATGCAGGGACGGATCGGCCTGACAGGCTCGCAGAGCGCCGTCAACCACGACGTCGGGGGCTTCATCCCCGCCGAGGAGGTCGACGGCGATCCGCGCGGTGCCCGGCTCCCCTCGGGGAACCGTGACACCGCTGGAACGCCACTGCTCAGGAACAACCCGCCCGGTGATCGGGCGCGTCACGCGAGGACGTCAGACCTCGAGGACCTGACGGCCGTTGTAGGTGCCGCAGACCGAGCAGGCGGCGTGCGGCAGCTTCGGCGACTTGCACTGGGGGCACGCCGCGGTGATCACCGCGGTCGCCTTCCAGTTCGCCCGGCGCGAGCGGGTGTTGCTGCGCGACATCTTGCGCTTGGGGACGGCCACGGTTCCTACTCCTCGTTGTTTGACAGATTGCGCAAAGCGGCCCAGCGGGGATCGACTTCCTCGTGGCTGTGATCAGCCGGAAGGTCGTCGAAGTGCACCCCGCAGTCGGGGCACAGCCCTGGGCAGTCCGGTCGGCAGAGCGGGTTGGTCGGCAGGGTCAGCACCACTGCGTCCCGCACGGCCGGCTCCAGGTCGAACAGGTCGCCCTGCATCCGGCCGACCTCGTCCTCGTCGGTGGTCTCCTCGGTGGTGCTGTCCTCGTAGGCGAACAGCTCCGCGATGGAGACCTCGAACGACTTGCCGATCTCGTTCAGGCAGCGCCCGCACTCGCCGGAGAGCGAGCCACGCACGGTGCCGCTGACATAAACCCCCTCGGAGACCGACGTCAGGCTCAGATCGAGCTCGAGGTCGGAACCCTCGGGAACCGAGATCAGCTCCAGACCGAGGTCTGCCGGTGCCGGCACCACCCGATTCAGGGCACGCGTCGCACCAGGCTGCCGGGGTAGTTTCGTCGTGTCGACGACCAGCGGCTGCCTGGGATCCAGGTGACTCTGCGGTGACTTCGGCATCATGCTTCCTCAGCCCTGGGTGGGCCGACGGAAAACATTACCTGAGCTTGTCGGACGTCGTCGAATCGCCCTTCCCACCACCCCGACCACCACCCCTAAAACGGAAGAAAGCCTCATCAGAACGGCAGGGGCCGCTCCGCGTCCTCACCCTGGAAGGTGCCGATCTCCCGCAGGGCGTGCATCTTGTCCCGCCCACGCTCTATCGAGGCCAGCGCACGGGTCAGGAACTGCTCGAAGTTCGCCAGGGCGGTGTCGACGTAGTCGTCGACCTCCTCGCGCAGGCGCTGCGCCTCGGTCCGCGCCTCGGCGATGATCCGGGCGCCCTCGTGCTCGGCGGAGACCGTGATCTCGTTCACCGAGACGAGCCGGGCGTGCTCGGTCTCACCCTCGCTGACGATCCGGTCCGCCTCGCGGCGGCCGGCTTCGATGATCCGGTCGCGCTCCTCCAGCACGGCTGCTGCCTTGCGCAACTCCGATGGCAGGGCGGCCCGCAGCTCCTCGAGCCTCTCGATCATGTGGTCACGGTCGATCATCACGTTCGTCCGCGACATCGGCACGGATCGTGCTTCGTGCACGAGGTCGATGATCTCGTCGATGCCGTCGAGCGGATCCACCGGCGCCTCACTCCTGTCCCGTCCAACCCATCCAACCGCCCCGCCCACTCAGAGTGGTGCGATCACGTTACTGCGTAACGGCCGCGCTCGTTCCCGGCACGCCGGTGCGGTCAGTTCTGCTTCAGGCGGCCGATCAGGCGTTCGAGCACCGGGTCAGGCAGGTACGCGGACGCGTCGCCGCCCCACTTGACGACATCCTTGACCAGGCTCGACGAGAGGAAAGAGTAGAGCGGGTTGGTCGGCATGAAGAGGGTCTCCACACCGGACAACCCAATGTTCATCTGCGCCATCTGCAACTCGTAGTCGAAGTCGCTGACCGCGCGGAGGCCCTTGACCACCACGGCCGCGCCCTGGTCGCGGCAGAAGTCGACCAGCAGGCCGTGGAACGCCATGACCCGCACGTTGTCGTACTGGGCGGTGGCCTCGCCCAGCATCTCCAGGCGTTCCTCGATGGTGAACAGCCCGACCTTCGACTGGTTGATGAGGACCCCGATGATCACCTCGTCGAACAGCCGGCTGGCCCGCCCGATGATGTCGAGATGCCCGTTGGTGACCGGGTCGAAGGATCCAGGACACACCGCTCGTCTCATGATCGGCGACCGTACCAAAGTGTGGTCTCGCCGTAACGCCGGGTTCGCTCGCCGGAAAGGCCGTCCACCCAGCTCAGCGGCCCGGAACGGGTGGATCGCTCGAAAATCACCACGGCGTCCGGCGCCAGCCAGCCGTTGGCCACCAGTTCCTCCTGGACGGTGTCGATCTCGTCGGCGCCCAGCGCGTACGGCGGGTCGGCGAAGACCACGTCGAACGGGCCGTCGGCGGGCGGGTCGGCGAGGGTCTGCAGCACCTTGCCGGTGATCAGCCGGGTAGCCGGCCCGACGCGCAGCGCCACGATGTTGTCCCGGATGACGCGTGCCGCCTTGGCGTCCGATTCGACCAGAAGCGCGTGCGACGCGCCCCGGGACAGCGCCTCCAGGCCGACGGCGCCGGATCCGGCATAAAGGTCGGCGAACCGGGCACCGGACAGATCGGTCATCGTCTCCAGGGAGCTGAAGAACGCTTCCCGCACGCGATCCGAAGTGGGCCGGGTGTGCGCACCGGCCGGTGCGGACAGACGCCGGCCACCGTGAGCACCCGCGATAATCCTGGTCATCACCGCCGACGCTACTTCACCACCCGGGCGAAGCCACGTTCGCGTGAACAATTCCCTCGTCACGGGCACGACGCGCAACGGTACCGTTCCGTTCGGTACAGCGAAGATCTCAGATTGGTATCAAGAGCCTTAGCGGGCGCTGAGACGTTTCTTTGACCTTGGGAACTGGCTAGGGTCGGGCAGCGTTGCGGGCGACCCCCCGGTCCCCGCGGAACGACGTGGGGAGGCGTCGTCGCAGGCATCGCTTCCGTCCATCAGCGACCGCCGGCTGCTTCCTCGCGCCCCTCCGTACCCCCTTTCACAGGAGTAGGCGTGAACCTGTCTAAATCCCCGCTCCGTCGCGCGGCCTCGGTTGCCGCGGGCGCCGTCATCGGCCTGGCCGGTATCGCGGTGGCCGCCTCGCCGGCGTACGCCACCGACGCCGTCATCGGCAAGTCGGTGTACTGCGACAAGGCCACCGGCGAGTGGGTCGTCGACTGGACGGTCAAGGGCAACGCCCCCGAGGGCGTGGAGAAGTTCCGCTTCACCGAGGTGAAGTCGGAGATCGGTTTCCCGGTCGAGCAGACCGAGCTGGCCGAGTACAAGGTGACCGAGGAGTTCACCCACCCGACCAACAAGGACATCACGGCGCAGCAGCGCGTCGCCGGTGACAAGAACTTCGCCCGGCTGAACGTCAAGGTGCTGTTCGACAACAAGCACGAGGTCGACGCCTCCAACACGGCGAACTTCGACGGCAAGTGCGAGAAGAAGGCGCCGGAGCCGAACCCGAGCAGCTCGTCGCCGGCCCCGCAGCCGAGCACCAGCACGAGCGCCAGCGCGCCGGCCTCGCCGACGCCGAGCGAGACCCCGAGCCTGCCGGACGACGTGCCCGGTGAGCCCGAGGCGGTGTTCGAGATCACCTGCGACACGATGACCATCGGCTTCAAGAACCCGGCCGACGGCTTCCCGCTGGACCTGCGCTTCGAGACCAGCAAGGGCGAGGTGCGCGACCTCACCATCGCTCCGGGCGAGACGAAGAGCGCGACCTTCAGCGCGACCGACGGCTTCTCCGTCGACCTCACCATCTCGGTCACCGCCGAGGGCGAGACCTTCTCGGAGACGGTGAACCTGCCGTACGAGCAGCCGGCTGACTGTGACGAGGGCGAGGGTGGCGGCCTGCCCGTCACCGGTGCCGCCGCGGGTGGCGTCGCCGGTGGGGCCGCGGCCCTGCTGGTCGCCGGTGGCCTGCTGTTCTTCCTGGCTCGTCGCCGGAAGGTGAGCTTCAAGGCCTGATCCACGGATCCGGTCCACCCGGGCGCGCTGACCACACGGTCAGCGCGCCCGGTCTGTTCCCGCCCAGGGAGAGAAGGATCCGTCCGGGTTCGGTGGGAAGTCGTGGACGGCCACCACGGCCGCCACCGGAAGCCGGCCGTAGATGTGCGGGAACTGCCGGCCGTCCGGCTCGGGTGGGCTGCCGTCCTCCCAGACGACCGGTGCGCCGACCCGGGTCTCGTCGATCTCCAGCAGCAGCAGGTCGGTCCGGCCACGGAACCGCAGCGTCGCCGGCTTGTGCACCCAGTCGGCCGGGGAACAGTGGATGAAACCCTCGGTGGCGAGCGTGTCCCCCTCGTACGCTCCGGTCCCGACCGCCTCGGCCCACGCATCGCGTGGGCAAATGTGCATGATCAACCCTTCTCCAAGTATTCCGCTCGTTCCTCGTCGACCAGCGCGGCCACCGAAGCGGCCAGGGCCGGATAGCGAGTCAGGTCGGGGTCGTCGCCGATCAGCTCGGACGCCTCCACCCGCGCCTCCTTGATCAATTTCTCGTCGCGGAGCAGCGACAACAGCCGCAGATGCGAATGCCGGCCGGACTGCGACGCGCCCAGCACGTCACCCTCCCGGCGCTGCTCCAGGTCGATCTCGGACAGCTTGAAACCGTCGGTCGTGGAAGCCACCGCGTCCAGCCGCTCGCGCGCCGCCGAACCCTCCACCGACTCGGTGTGCAGCAGGCAGATGCCCGGCGCCGAACCCCGGCCCACCCGGCCGCGCAACTGGTGCAACTGGGACACCCCGAACCGGTCGGCGTCCAGGATCAGCATCACCGTCGAATTGGGCACGTCCACGCCGACCTCGATCACCGTGGTCGCCACCAGCACGTCGAGGTCGCCGGCGGCGAAGCGGCGCATCACCGCGTCCTTCTCCTCCGGCGGCATCTTGCCGTGCAGCATGTCGATGCGCAGACCGGTCAGATATTCGTTCTGGAGCAGCGGCAGGACCTCGGTGACCGCCAAGGGTGGTCGGCGGGCGGGCTCGTCGTCCTTGGGCGGGGTCTCCTCGTCCTCCGGGCCGTCGCCGATCCGCGGGCACACCACATAGGCCTGGTGACCGGCCCGGACCTCCTCGCGGATCCGCTTCCAGGCCCGGTCCAGGTAGGCCGGCTTCTCCAGCGCGGGCACCACGTGCGAGGCGATCGGCGAACGGCCACGCGGCAACTGCGACAGAACAGACGTCTCCAGGTCGCCGTAGACGGTCATCGCCACCGTCCGCGGGATCGGTGTGGCGGTCATCACCAGCACGTGCGGTGGCCGGGCCGCCTTGGCGCGCAGCGCGTCCCGCTGCTCCACCCCGAACCGGTGCTGCTCGTCGACCACCACCAGGCCGAGATCACGGAAGTCGACACCCTCGTACAGCAAAGCGTGCGTGCCCACCACGATGCCGGCGGTGCCGTCCGCGACCTTGGCCAGCGCGGCCCGCCGCGCGGCCGCGCCGAGCGAGCCGGTGACCAGCGTGAGCTGCGTGCCCTCCGGATCACCGTCCAGCTCGCCGGCCCGGCCCAGCGCGCCCAGCTGCGCGCTGATCCCCCGGAAGTGCTGGGTGGCGAGCACCTCGGTCGGCGCGAGCAGGGCGGCCTGCCCGCCCGCGTCCACCACCTGCAGCATCGCCCGGACCGACACCAGCGTCTTGCCGGAACCGACCTCACCCTGCAGCAGCCGGTGCATCGGGTGCGGCCGCGCCAGATCCGCGGCGATCTCCTCACCCACCGCACGCTGACCTTCGGTCAGCTCATAGGGCAGCCCGGCGTCGAATTTCGCCAGCAACCCGGCCTCCGCACGCGGCCGGGCGGTGCCGGGCGCCGCGGCCGCACGTGCCCGGCGTTGCACCAGCGTCAGCTGTACGGCGAAAGCCTCGTCCCACTTCAACCGGTACTTCGCCCGGTACAGAGCCTCCTCCGAACTCGGCCGGTGGATCTCCCGCAGCGCCGGGCCGATCCCGACCAGGTTCCGTTTCGCCCGGGTCTCGGCCGGCAGTGGATCCGCCGGTGGCTCGAACGTGTCCAGCAGCGTGCGCACACACTTGGCGATCACCCAGGTCGGCACGGCCTGCGCGGCCGGATAGACCGGGATCAGCGCGCCGGCGAACTCCTCGATCTCGGCGGCCGCGTCGTCCTGCGTCGCGTCGGCGCTGAGCAGCTGATAGGCCGGGCCGTTCAGCTGCCGCTTGCCGCGGAACTCGGTGACCTTGCCGGCGAACAGCCCCCAGACGCCCTTGCGCAGCTCCCGCTCCCGCCATGCCTGATTGAAGAAGGTGCAGGTCAGCGTCGCGCCGGTGCCGTCGCCGATGGTCACCTCGAGCATGTTGCCGCGGCGCGCCCGCATCGGCTTCACGTTGATCTGCTGCACCTGGGCCAGCACGGTGACCTGCTCGTCCACCTCCAGGCGGCGCAGGTCGGTGTGCTCGCCGCGCTCGTCGTAACGCCGCGGGAAGTGATAGATCAGGTCGCCGGCGGTGTGCAGGTCGAGGTGGGTGGCGAGGGCCTTCGCGGTCTTCGCGCCGAGCACCTTGGTCAGCGGAGTGTCGGTCGTGGTCATTCGACTCCTGCCAGGAGGTGGTACCGGGGCTGGCCGCCGGCATAGCACTGCAACTCGATGAACGGCCAGGACCGGTGCACGTGACCGCGCAGGGCGGTTTCCAACTCGGCCGGGGCATCCGCGCCCAGCACCAGGGTGACCAGCTCACCGCCGCCGCCGAGCATCCGGTCCAGCAGCCGGTGACTCACCTCGGCCAGGTCGACGCCGATGACGTGGACCTCGCCGTCGACCAGACCGAGCAGGTCACCGGCGCGGCACGGGCCGGCGACGGTGAGCGCGTCCCGCTGGGCGGTGCAGACCTCCCCGTAACGGCAGGCGCCGGCCGCCTCGGCCATCGCGATCACGTCGTCGGCGAACGCCCGCTGCTGGTCGCGCACGGCGAGCGCCGCCAGGGCCTGCACCGGCGACCGGGTCGGCACGACACTGACCTGCACCCCGGCGGCGGCAGCCTCGCGCGCGGCGGAGGAGGCGACCGCGTGCGTGTTGGCGTCGTTGGGAAGCAGAACCACACAGTCGGCGCCGGTCGCGTGGATGGCGGCCAGCAGCTCGGCGGTGGACGGGTTCCGGTCGACGACCGTGGCGCCCTCGGCCTCGAAAAGAGCGGTCAGCCCGTCGCCTGCGGCGACCACGACGGCGGCCCGCACGTCGGCACCGGGCCGGCGGTCCTCCAGCTGGGTGACCCGGATCTGGTACGGCCGGCCGGCCGCGATCCCGGCCTCGATGGCGGGGCCGATGTCGGTGACGTGGACGTGCACGTTCCAGGTGGGCGGGTCGCCGTCGCCGGTGCCGACGATGACCAGCGAGTCGCCCAGGCGGTCCAGGGTGCGGCGCAGCTCACCGACGGTCTCCGGGGTGGCGTCGAGGAGATACTGCACCTCGAACCCGTATCCGGAGCATCCGTCGTCGCCGCGGTCCCCGGCGGGTCCGTGCGTAGTGGCCGGCAGCGGGCCCGTCCGGGCAGGCGTGCCCGCGGGCCGGTCGCCATTGGCGCCGATCCGGCTGCCTGCCGGGTCATCAATGGCGCCATGCGGTCCTGGCGGGGCGTCAGAATCGCCGCGCTGGCCGGCGGATGCGCCTGACTGGACGGCGGCGTCGCCATGCAGGCCGGCGAGTGCGGCCGCCGAGCCGGTCGTGTCGCCATGCCGGCCCGCGGATGCGCCCAACCGGGCGACAGCGGCGCCGTGCGCGTCGGTGGTGTCGCCATCTTCACCGGCGGGTGCGCCCAGCCGGGCGGCGGCGGCGTCGTGCGGGTCGGCCGGGGCGGTGGTGTCGTCTTCGGCGACGGCGCGCACCAGGGCGTCCAGCAGCAGGCAGAGGCCTCGACCGCCGGCGTCGACCACTCCGGCGCGGGCGAGGACGGGGAGCTGCTGCGGCGTACGGTCAAGGGCCTCGGATGCGGCGCGCGCGGCGGCGCGGGCGACGGTGACCAGGTTGTCGGATTTGATGCGGCCGGCGCCCTCGGCGGCGGCCGCGACGACCGAGAGGACCGTGCCCTCGACCGGCCGGGCGA
>NZ_JBEZZB010000232.1:0-12777 GCF_040638955.1 Actinoplanes sp. NPDC024001 | reverse complement strand
CCCGGATCGCCCTCGTGCTCGCCGAGCCGATGACGATCGCGGACCTCGAGCTGACCGTCGGCGGCTGCGTGGCTGGGTGCGGTGGCTGGGTGCGGCGGCTAGGTGGCTGGGTGCGGCGGCTGGGTGCGGCGGCTGGGTGGCTGGGTGCGGTGGTTGGGTGGCTGGGCGCGGCGGCTGGGCGCGGCGGCTGGTGGCTGGTCGGTCGGAAGCCGACCCCGGAGCGCGGAGGGCCGACGCTGCCCGGGTCAGGCGGCGGGCCGCGAGCCCGCCCCGGGTGACCCCCGCGAACGCCGGCGGGCCAGGCGCTTACGGTAGTCGCGCAGGTAGAGATCCCTCGGCGCGTGACGAACCCGCCCCGGCAGCCGCGGATACACCGCCGAGGCCCCGTCGAGGCACCGGTCCAGCAGTTTCTGCCGCCGCGGTGACCACGGATAACCGAAACCGGCCCGGATCGGCTCGGGCAGCAGCCCGATGGTCACGAACCGGTTCAGCGGCACCGCCGGCCGCAGGGCGACCGGCAGACCTTCCGGCCAGAGCAGCGTGTTGGCGAGGCGCCGCCCGGTGTCCCCGACCTCGAGCGTGGCGATCATGCGGTCCCAGTACCGCGCGAACGTCGCCCGGTCGGCCGGCCACGCCGATTCGGGGCAGCCGATCGCGGTGGCCAGCACGCTGTACTGCCGGTAGCAGACGTCGGCCTCGGCCGCCGGCAGCGGCCCGAGAACACGCTGGTAGAGCAGCATCGCGGTGTCGAACAGGGTGGCGTTCACCCACACCTGCAGGTCCGGGTCGTCGGCCTGGTAGCCGGGCCCGGTGACCCGGGCGTGCATGGCGGCGACGGCCCGGCTGATGGTCTGCGCCTCGTCGCGGGTGCCGTAGAGCACGCCGTAGACGTAGGTCATCGTGGTGCGCAGCCGGTCGAGGGGGCGCTCGGCGAACGAGCTGTGGTCGAACACGCCCTGGGCCACGCCGGGGTGGGCGATCTGCAGCAGGGTGGCCCGCCCGCCGCCGGCCAGCAGTAGCCCCTCTGCGGCCACCCGGCGGATGACCGCGGAGTCGTCGAAGAGGCCTTCATCCATGGATGTCACCGTAAACGAGCACGGGCTTGACCACCCGGCCCGCCGCGGCGTCCCGCGCCGCCGTCTCGATCTCGCTGAACGGGTACTCGGTGATGATCTTCTCGATCGGCAGCAGGCCGCGCCGGTGCAGGTCGATCAGCCGGGGCAGGAACGACGAGGGTACGGCGTCGCCCTCGATGACGCCACGGATGCGGATGCCGTTGGTCATCACGGTCATGATGTCGATCTCGGCCGTCCCGCCGATGCCTACCAGCGCGAGCGTCCCCTGGCGGCGCAGCGCCCGCACGGTCCGGTCGATGACCTCGCCGCGCCCGGTGGTGTCGACGGCGTAGTCCGCGCGGATCCCGGCGAGTTCCGGCAGGGCCTGCGCGGCGCCGAACGACAGGGCCAGCTCGCGGCGCGCCGCCACCGGGTCGACCGCGATCACCGTGCAGCCGCGGGCTACGGCCGCCATCACCGCGCTCAGGCCGACGCTGCCGGCGCCGACGATCAGCACGGTCGCGCCCGGCCCCGGGTCGAGGACGCTGAGCACGGTGCCGGCGCCGGTCTGCACCCCGCAGCCGAGCGGCGCGGCGAGCACCGGCGAGAGGTCGGCGGGAATCTTGACGGTGTTGCTCTCGTACGCCACCGCGTACGTCGCGAAGCTCGACTGCCCGAAGAAGTTGCCGTAGACCACCGTCCCGTCCCGCGACAGCGGGCTGCTCCCGTCGGCCCGGGTGCCGCGCGAGTTCAGCGCGCTGCGCAGGCAGTACGCCGGATGCCCGCCCCGGCACTGCGGGCAGTCCCCGCAGCTGCGGTAGCTGAGGCAGACCGTGTCGCCGGGCGCGACCCCGGTGACCCCGTCGCCGACCGCCTCGACCACGCCGGCGCCCTCGTGCCCGAAGACCATCGGCAGCAGCGGCCAGGAACGCCGCATGATCAGGTCGGTGTGGCAGATGCCCGCCGCGGCGATGCGCACCAGGATCTCGCCGGCCCGCGGCGGCTCGATCTCGACGTCGTGCAGGGTGAACGGCCCACCGGCGGACTCGATCAGCGCCGCGACCGCCCGCATCAGTCGCGCTCGAGGTAGAAGTAGTAGAACCGGTCGCCGTCGCGCACACCCTTGCCGTTCATCACGCCCAGCAGGGTGCGCTCGTCGACCCGTTTGAAGTGGTCGAGGACCGGCTTGCCGTCGTAGACCATGGTGGCTGTCGCCTCGCCGCGGAACTCCACCGTCCACAGCGACGCGCCGCCGCCGGCCAGTTCGCTGTTCACGTAGAGCGCGCCGCCGGCGTCGCGGCAGACCAGCGGGGCGACGTCGGTGAGCGAGGTGAACGTCTTGCCGTACCAGCCGATCTTCTCGAGGGTGCCCTCGAAGCGGTGGCCGGTGACGAACTCACCGCCTTTCCAGGTGCCCAGGATCTCGGTGGGGCGGACGGTGGGGAGGGCCGCCCAGATCTCGTCGAGCTCGTCGGTGGTCACCTTGCCGCCGGTGCGGCGGATCTCAGCGATGCGGTCACGGGCATCCATCTGACAAGACTTACAAAAAATGTCAGCGAATACCAGCAGCCATCTCCGTCAATTGCCGCAGCAGCCGCAGCGCCTCGGCCCGGTCGTCGAGTTGCATCGCGATGCCCTTCGCCCCGTAGAACAGCACGCGGGCCGTGTCGTCCGGCGCCTCGCCGAGCACCGACCGCAGCGCGTCCACCATGGTCTGCTCGAAGGCGGCCCAGTGGTCGCCGGCCCGGGCCCGGGTCTCGTCGATCAGCTCGGCGTCGAACCGGGCGCCGTCCCGGCCGCGGCGCGGCAGGTGCATCTCCACCACCACGGCGAGCACGGCCGCCAGCCGCTCGGCCGTCTCCCCGGGTTCGCCGGCCTCGGCGCGCGCCCGGCGGGCCAGGCCGTCGAGTCCCCACCGGGCGGCCTCCCGGAAGATCTCCTCCTTGTTGCGGTAGTACTGGTACAGCGCGGGCCGGGACACCTCCGCCGCCTGGGCGATGGTGTCCATCGAGGTCCGGCGGTATCCGTACCGGGTGAAGCAGGCGATCGCGGCCCGCATGAAGCGGTCCCGCCGCGCCTCCGAGAGCTCTGGCACGGCACCACCCTAAAGCGACGCGCGGGTGCACTCCGTGACGTAGGGCAGCTCGTAGGCGCCCTTGCCGAGCAGCGCCGGGTGGGTCGCCATCAGCTGACGGACCTGGGCGAGCACCGCGGCCCGCTCGTCGGCCGGCAGCAGGATGATCCGGCTGCGCGAGGCCACCAGGTCGAGCAGCTCGTCCGGTTTGACGCTGTACGTCCAGGCGAAGGTCTCCGACGAGGCCGGCCCGAACGGCGCGGTGATCCGGTCGCCCCGGTCGGTCTCCGCGCTGCCGATGATCGCGCCGAGCCGGCGCACCCAGTCCTCGCGCTCGTCGCGCAGGTTCCAGATCAGGCCGAGCCGGCCGCCGGGGGTCAGCACGCGGCAGATCTCCGGCAGCGCCCGGGCGGCGTCGACCCAGTGCCAGGCCTGGGCGACCAGCACGACGTCCACCGAGTGGTCGGGCAGCGGGATGCTTTCCGCGGTGCCCAGGTGGGCGGGCACCTCCGGCAGGACCCGGCGCAGCTCGCCGAGCATCCCCGGGGACGGATCCACGGCGACCACGTCGAGGCCGCGGGCGCGCACCTGCCGGGTGAGCTTGCCGGTGCCGGCGCCCAGGTCCAGCACGCGCGGTTCGCCGGCGGGCAGCAGCCAGTCGAGGGCCTCTTCGGGGTACGGCGGGCGACCGCGCTCGTAGGCGTCCGCGGCCGCACCGAAGGACGACGCGTGTTCATTCACAGTGATCATCGTATCGGGCCGCTTCGGCCGCATCTCGTTTCAAAGCGGTGCCGAACGGGCACTTGATCTTTCGTAGCCGAGAAATCAGCGCCCACGAAGGAGGCTGAAGATGAGCATCACCGACAAGGTCAAGAACAAGGCCGAGGAGTTCGCCGGCAAGACGAAGCAGGCGGTCGGCGAGGCGACCGACAACGAGCGCCTCTACGCCGAGGGCCAGGCCCAGGAGACCGAGGCGCACGCCAAGCAGGCGGGCGAGCACGTCAAGGACGCCGGTCGCGACGTCCGCGACGCGTTCAGCTGATCGACACGAAAGGGGCCCGGCGGATTCCGCCGGGCCCCTTTCTCATGCGCCCGCTTCCTGCTTGCGCCACCAGTCCTGGCCGGACTGCGGCAGCGTGTCGATCGGGTCGTAGTACGCGTACTGCTTGCCGATCGCCTCGGTGTCGTCGGCCTCGATCGAGGTCCGGTAGTTCTTCGTCCAGTACGAGATGCCGTGCTCCCGGTCGTAGTCGGCGACCATGTGCACCCAGCGCTTGCCGACGAACGGGACGTCGCAGACGATCCGGGGCGTCGCGTAACCCGGCAGGTAGCCCATCATGTCGTGCTGCAGCTGCTGGGCGTGCCAGACCGGGACCCGCCAGTGCTCCGCGTTCGGGATCATGTCGCACATGTAGAAGTAGTAGGGCAGGATGCCGGCCTCGCCCTGCAGCGCGAAACAGAGATCCAGCAGGTCGCCGGTGGTGGCATTGACACCCCGCATCAGCACACCCTGGTTGCGCACGTCACGCACGCCGACTTCGAGCAGGGTACGCACCGCGCGGGCGACCAGTGGCGTCAGCGAGTTCACGTGGTTGACGTGGGTGTGCACGGCGAGGTTCACGCCCCGCCGCTCGGCGGTGACCGCCACCCGGTGCATGCCCTCGACCACGTCGTCCTGCAGCCAGTGCTGCGGCAGGCCCATCAGGGCCTTGGTGGCGAGCCGGATGTCCCGCACGGTCGGCACCGCGAGCAGCCCCATCAGGTAGGCCTCGAGCTGCTTCCACGGCACGTTGGCCACGTCGCCGCCGGAGACGACCACGTCGCGTACGCCGGGGTGGTTCTTCAAGTAGTCGAGGTGGGCCGCGTAGCGGTCCACCGGCTTCTGGAGCAGCTTGAGTTTCGCGACCGCCGGCGTGCTGTTGCCGACCAGGTCCATCCGGGTGCAGTGCCCGCAGTACTGCGGGCAGGTGGCCAGCAGCTCGGCCAGGACCTTGGTGGGGTAGCGGTGGGTGAGCCCCTCGGCCACCCACATGTCGTGCTCGTGCAGCGAGTCGCGGCTGGCGTTCGGGTGCGACGGCCAGTCGGTGCGGCGGTCGGAGGCGACCGGAAGCATGTAGTTGCGCACCGGGTCGGCCAGGAACGACGCCGTGTCGGGCGCCCGGTCGGGGACCATGGTGTTGAGCATCTGCGGCGGGATCAGCATCGACATGGTGGCCAGCTGCTGCTGGTCGGCTTCCAGGTCGGCGTAGAAGCTCTCGTCGAGCAGGTCGCCCATGACGGCGCGCAGCTGCTTGACGTTCTTCACGCAGTTGACCCGCTGCCACTGCGCGGACTGCCACTGGGCGGCGGTGACGTCCCGCCAGCCGGGGAACCGGGTCCAATCCGGCTCGATCAGCTCACGCCGCTGGTACTCGTAGGGCTGCACCGGTCCTCCTCAGATAGCTTGTGGCTTCGATCAACGTACTGGAGAATCTCCGGTCTAGAAACTCTGGATGCGAAAGATTTACGGTAGGACCGCGATCAGCGGGAGATGTTTCGAACGAGGGAGTGGGGAATGGCGGGGTCCGTGGGCCTGACGAGGGTGCTGGAACCGGCCGGGGTGCTGCCGCAGGCCGCCTGGCGGCTCGACGCCTCGCCGGAGATCGGCCCGGACGAGGTGCGGATCCGCGTGCAGCGGCTCAACCTCGACGCTGCGAGCTATCGGCAGCTGGCGAGCAAGCATGAGGGCGACGGCGCCGCGATCCGCGCCGAGGTGCTCGACATCGTCGAGACCCGCGGCAAGATGCACAACCCGGTCACCGGCTCCGGCGGCATGCTGATCGGCGTCGTCGACGAGGTGGGCCCGGAGTCGCCGCTGCCGGTCAAACCGGGCGACCGGGTGGCCACCCTGGTCTCGCTGACGCTGACCCCGCTGCGGATCACCGACGGCCTGGCCTCCTGGGACGGGCTCAGCGAGCAGGTCCCGGCCGAGGGCACCGCGATCCTGTTCGGCCGCTCGATCGTCGGCGTGCTGCCCGACGACCTGCCCGCCGAGCTGGCCCTGGCGGTCTACGACGTGTGCGGGGCGCCGGCGCTGGTCGACCGGGTCGTTCGCCAGTATCAGGACCCGACGGTGCTCGTGCTGGGTGGGGCCGGCAAGAGCGGCTCGCTGTCACTCGCCGCCGCGAGACGTGCGGGTGCCCGTACCAAAGCGGTGGTCGTCTCCGCGGCGGAGCGCGACTCGCTGCTGGCAGCAGGCCTGGCTGACGAGATCGCGATCGCTGACGCGCGTGACCCGGTCGCGGTCGCGCAGGCGGCGGGGACCGCGGACATCACCGTGGTCTGCGTGGACGTGCCGGGCTGCGAGCACGGCGCGATCCTGGCCACCGCGCCCGGCGGCACCGTGATCTTCTTCTCCATGGCGACCAGCTTCCCGGCCGCCGCGCTGGGCGCGGAGGGCCTGGCCGCGGACGTGACGATGCTGGTCGGCAACGGGTACGTGCCGGGCCACGCCGACTTCGCGGTGGGCCTGCTGCGCGAGGTGCCCGCGGTGCGTGCGTTGTTCGAAGCCCGGATCGCGGCAGACTGAGCCGCATGAGTGAAACTCAGCCCTCGGTCCGCTATCTGAACGGCCGCTTCTACTCGCCCGCCGACCCCCGCGCCACCGCCATGGTCACCCGCGGCGACAAGATCGCCTGGCTGGGCCCGACCGCCGACGCCCCCGCCGCCGACCACACCATCGACCTGGACGGCGGGCTGGTCACGCCCGCCTTCGTGGACGCGCACCTGCACGCCACCGACACCGGCCTGGCCTTCGACGGCCTGGACCTGTCCGGGGTGCGCTCGGCGCGGGAACTGCTGGACGCGGTCGCCGCGTTCGCGCGGACCCGGCCGGCCGACGGCGTCGTGCACGGGCACGGCTGGGACGAGTCGACCTGGGCCGAGCAGACCCCGCCGTCCGCGGCCGAGCTGGAACGGGCCGGAGGCGGCCGCCGGGTCTACCTGTCGCAGGCCTCGGTGCACTCCGCGCTCGCCTCCGCGTCGCTGCTGCCGGCCGCGGTCGGCGTCGACGGCTACGACGAGTCCGGCTGGGTCCGTGAGCAGGCCCACCACGCGGTCCGGGCGGTCGCGCTCGGCTCGCTGACCCCGCGGCAGCGGGAGACCGCCCAGCGCACCGCACTGTCGCGGGCCGCGTCGATGGGCATCGCCGCGGTGCACGAGTGCGGTGGCCCGGGCACCTCCAGCGAGGCCGACTTCACCTCGGTGCTCCAGCTCTCCGGGCAGGGGCTGCCGCAGGTGTTCGGCTACTGGGGTGAGCTCGGCGGCGCGGAGCGGGCACGTGACCTGCGCGCGCACGGAGCGGCCGGAGACCTGTACGCGGACGGCGCGCTCGGCTCGCGGACCGCCTCGGTGCGCTCGGCGTACCTGGACGGCGACCACGGCTGCGGTGAGGCGTTCCTGACCGCCGAGCAGGCCGCGGCGCACATCCTCGACTGCGTGCGCGTCGGCTTCCAGGCCGGCTTCCACGCGATCGGCGACGCCGCGATCGAGACCGTCCTGGAGGGTTTCGCGCTCGCGGCCAAGCAGGTCGGCGTCGACCGGATGCGCGAGGGCCACCACCGGATCGAGCACGTCGAGCTGATCGACAGGGCGATGATCGCCCGGATGGTCGAGTTCGGCGTGATCGCCTCGGTGCAGCCGGTCTTCGACGCGCTCTGGGGCGGCCCGGACCGCATGTACGCCCAGCGGCTCGGCGTCGAGCGCGCCATGGCCAGCAACCCGATCGGCCAGATGCACGCGACCGGGGTGGCCCTGGCGTTCGGCTCCGACTCGCCGGTCACCGCGCTGGACCCGTGGGCGATCGTGCTGGCGGCGGCCGCGCCCCGCAACCCGGTCTACCGGATGACGGTGCGCTCGGCGTTCGCGGCGAGCACCCGCGGCGGCTGGCGGGCCGCCGGCGTCGGGGACACCGGCACGCTGGCGCCGGGCGCCTCGGCGACCTTCGCGGTGTGGGCGACGCCGGGCGGCCTGCAGGACGGCCTGCCCGCCCTGCTGCCGGACCCGGAGACCGGGACGCCGCCACGGCCGATCTGCCGGCGCACCGTGCTGCACGGCGACACGATCTTCGAAGAGTGACATGCCCGGCCGGCGACGGAGCCGGCCGGGCCGGGACAAGGAGCACACCAACGTTGGCCGGGAAACTACATCTCGATCCCCAAGTCGTGGCACGCGCCAGACAGCTCGCGGAGCGGGCGGGCCGGCCCGTCGTCGACCTGGCGCGCTCGCACACCACCGTCTCGGTGGAACGTGCGGTGCTGCGCCTGGCCGGCGTGCGGGGCGCCGACGCGGACGGCATCCCGTGGGTGAACCGTCTGGTGGACGCGGTTCGTGAGGACGTCGGGCTGGGGCACGGGGTGGCCGTACCGGTCTTCCACGCGCTCACCTCCTCGGGCATCGAGGACCTGACCGTGCTGGCGCAGAAGGCGGCGGCGGGCGCGGTCCGGTTCGCGATGCCCGAGCGCAAGGGCGAGGTCACGGCGGCCCGGCGGGCCGCTTCCCGGGCGGCCCGCGCCGGCCTCAAGCTGGTCGACCGGCGGCGGGCCGAGCGCGACCGCATGATCAAGAGGTACGGCGATCCGCAGCAGCGCCCGTGGATCTACCTGATCGTCGCCACCGGGGACATCTACGAGGACATCCCCCAGGCGCAAGCGGCGGCCCGGGCCGGCGCGGACGTGATCGCGGTGATCCGGTCCACCGGCCAGTCGCTGCTGGACTACGTGCCGGAGGGCGCCACCCGGGAGGGGTTCGCCGGCACCTACGCCACCCAGGAGAACTTCCGGCTGATGCGGGCGGCCCTGGACGAGACGTCGAAGGAGCTGGGCCGCTACATCCGGCTCACCAACTACGCGTCCGGGCTGTGCATGCCGGAGATCGCCGCGCTGGCCGGGATGGAACGCCTGGACATGATGCTCAACGACTCGATGTACGGCATCCTGTTCCGCGACATCAACCCGATCCGCACCTTCGTCGACCAGCGGTTCTCCCGGCAGGTGCACGCCCGCGCCGGGATCATCATCAACACCGGCGAGGACAACTACCTGACCACCGCCGACGCGGTCGAGGCCGCGCACACGGTGACGGTGTCGCAGCTGCTCAACGAGTACTTCGCGCACGAGGCCGGGCTCGCGGACTGGCAGCTCGGGCTGGGCCACGCCTTCGAGATCAACCCGGATCTGCCGGACTCGTTCCGCCTGGAGCTGGCGCACGCGCTGCTGGCCCGCGAGCTGTTCCCGGACGCGCCGCTGAAGTGGATGCCGCCGACCAAGCACATGACCGGGGACGTGTTCCGGGGCAACCTGCTGGACGGCTTCTTCAACCTGGCCGGGGCGCTGACCGGCCAGGGCATCCTGCTGGTCGGCATGATGACCGAGGCGGTGGTGACGCCGTGGCTCTCCGACCGCGACATCGCCCTGCAGAACGTCCGCTACGTGCTCAACGGCGCGGGCAACCTGCACGAGGACTTCACCCCCGGCGAGTTCATCCGGGGCCGGGCGAACCAGGTGCTCACCGAGGCGATCGACCTGCTCGAGAAGATCGTCGACGACACCCTGCTGAACGCCATCGCGGACGGCACCTTCGGGATCATGAAGCGGCCCGCCGATCGCGGCAAGGGTCTGGACGGCGTCGCGAAGCACGAGGACGACTACTACAACCCTGTCGTGGAGGCGTTGTGATCATCCGGCCCTACGGGGACGCCACCGGGGACGGGATGGTGCAGCTCTCCTTCACCCTGCCGATCCCGCACGACAAGCGCGCCGAGGGCGCCGCGATCCAGCTCGCCGGCAAGATGGGCATGGACCCGGCGATGCTCGTGCACGCCAAGCAGATGGGCGACGGCTTCACCTTCTTCGTCGTCTACGGCAAGGTGAACCACCTCGTCGACACCGACAAGGTGCAGGTCGTCGAGCGCGACTTCCCGCTGCTCAGCGCCAAGGAGGTGAACGCGGCCGTCAAACGGCGGCTGCGGCGGCGGCTCAACGTGGTGGGCGCCTGCATCGGCACCGACGCGCACACCGTGGGCATCGACGCGATCCTCAACCTCAAGGGCATCGCGGGGGAGAAGGGCCTGGAGTACTACTCCGAGCTGTCGGTGACCAACATGGGCGCCCAGGTGTCCGTGCCCGACCTGGTGGAGACCGCCCGGGAGAAGAAGGCCGACGCGGTGCTGGTCTCCCAGGTGGTGACCCAGCGCGACGCGCACCTGCTGAACACGCGGGCCATGTCGGCGGCCTTCCGCGAGGCGATGCCGGCCGGCAAGCGGCCGCTGCTGATCGTCGGCGGGCCCCGCTTCGACGAGCTGATGGCCGCCGACCTCGGCGTCGACCGGATCTTCAGCCGCGGCACCACCCCCAGGGAGGTCGCCTCCTACCTTGTCCACGCGTTGATTGGCAGACCGGCATGATCGCCTGCACCGAGCGGCACCCGGCCGCACCGGCCTACGGCGCCGGAGGCGAGGGCCAGAAGAGCATGCCAAGAAAGGCACAGCAATGATCACCGTTACGCACCGTCGCTACGTGCCCTACTCACACGCCCACTACGCCGGGAACCTGGTCGACGGGGCGTACTCGCTCGGCCTGTTCGGCGACGTCGCGACGGAGGTGTGCATCCGGCTGGACGGGGACGAGGGGCTGTTTGCCTCCTACGACGACGTGCAGTTCAAGGCGCCGGTCCGGGCCGGGGACGTCCTGGAGGTCACGGCGAGGGTGGTGAAGATGGGCACCCGGTCGCGGAAGATCGAGTTCGCGGTGACGGTGGTGTGCCGGGGGACCGAGGGGTCGGCGGCGCAGGTTCTCGCCGAGCCGATCGTGGCGACCACCGCGGTGGGGACGGTCGTCGTGCCCGCCAAGTCGTGAGTAGTGCCGTCTGCGTCGACGTCGGCTCGACGTACACGAAAGCTGCCAAGATCGACCTCAGCGAAGCGCGACTGATCAGCCGGGCCGAGGTGCCCACCACGTCCGGGACGGACGTGCTGCACGGCCTGGACGCGGCGATCGCCGCCGTCGGCGGCGCAGACGAGCTCTACGTCTGCTCGTCCGCCGGCGGCGGCCTGCGTCTCGCCGTGATCGGGTACGAGGCGCTGGTCACCGCCGAGGCCGGCCACCGGGTCGGCCTCTCCGCCGGGGCGCAGGTGGTGCACGTCGCCTGCGGTCCGCTGACCGGCCCGGATCTGACCGCGCTGCGCGCCGCCCGCCCCGACGTGCTGCTGCTGGTCGGCGGCACCGACGGCGGCGACGCGGAGGTGCTGCTGCACAACGCCCGCCGGCTCGGCAGGGCCCGCATCCGGATCCCGGTCGTGCTGGCCGGCAACGCCGGCGCCAGGGAAGAGGCGCTCGATCTTCTCGGCGGCGTTCCCGTGCATCCTGCGGCCAACGTGTTGCCTCGCATCGGCGTGCTCGACCCGGTGCCGGCCCGCGCGGCGATCCGCGAGGTGTTCCTGCGGCACGTGATCGGCGGGAAACGGCTCTCCCGGGGCCGGCGCTTCGCCTCGCTGGTGCGGGCCGCCACCCCGGACGCGGTCCTTGCCGGGGTGGAGCTGCTCGCCGACCTGACCGGCACCGGCGTTCTGGTGGTCGACGTGGGCGGGGCGACGACCGACGTCTACTCGGCCCTGGTGCCGGACGCCGAGGCGGAGACCGGGCCGCGGCGCGACGTGGCGGGGACGCTGTGGCGCGCGCGCACCGTCGAGGGCGACCTGGGCGTGGCCGTGGGAGCGGACGGGACGCGGGCGGCGGCCGCGGCCGAGAAGCTGCCTCCGCCCGGAAACGATGTCGAGCTGGCGGCCGCGGCGGCGGTCGTCGCGCTGCGCCGGCACGCCCGCGGGCATTCTCCCGGACCGGGCCGGCCGCGCACCGGCGGGCGCGATCTTCGTGACGTCCGGCTCGTCGTCGGCTCCGGCGGCGTGCTCCGGCACAGTGACGGCCATCACGTTCTGGATACCTTGCTGGCCGACCTGGGCGGTGGGTGGGCGCCGCCGGAACGTGCCAAGACTGTGGTGGACGAGCAGTACGTGCTCGCGGCGGCCGGGCTGCTCGCAGTCGATCATCCGCAGGTCGCGGCGGGTCTGCTCGGTAACTCGATCCGGTACGGGTCATGACACGCCGATGAACGCGACACGCCGGAGCACAGAACTCCCGGTTGACAGGACGCCGGTGTCGGGACGTACCGTCTTCAGGTCGTGTTCACGGCAAGCGGTCGTGATCCGCTTCGCTCCTCCGCCCACTGGCCGCAGTCCTCGCTGGGGTCGCGCGTTCAGCCAGGTCCAGGGGGTGGAGGTGCGCGGGGCGGCGCGGACCGGGCCGCGTTCAGGTGGTCCCCCCGGGGTCCGATCATGGCCAGTAGACAACGGCACGGCGCGGGCATCCGGCGCGCGGCGAGTCGGTCCGAAGGTCATCGTGAGGTCACCGGAACCACCGGCCGGGAACAGACGGAAGCACCCGAGGGGCGTGGCCGAACCGTGGCCGCGCCCCTCCGTCGTCGCAGGCCAGGTGGGGGTAGCCTGCGACCCGTGGAAATGACGATGCCGCCGCCCGCCCTCACCGACCCCGGCACTCCCGCCGCGCCGCTCCCGCGGCCGCTGCGCCTGCCGGTGGCCGTGGCGCTGGCGGTGGC
>NZ_JBEZZB010000231.1:0-12789 GCF_040638955.1 Actinoplanes sp. NPDC024001 | reverse complement strand
GCGCGGACGGGCGGCCGCGCGCCGGGACTGCCGCACCCACGGGGCGGGCACATAGTTGAGCGAAGCTCATGAAACCGGGACGAATCCTGGCTAGCCTGAGCCCGTGGTGGGGCACAGCGACTTGCTGACCCCGGCGACCGGCGCCGGGGTCATCGCGCTGGTCTTCCGCGCCGGCCCGCTCTACTGCGCGCTGCCGCTGGACGAGGTCGTCGAGACGATGCGCCCGCTGCCGACCCGTCCGCTGGCCGGCACTCCGCCGTACGTCCGCGGTTTGACGATCCTGCGAGGCGCGCCCGCGCCGGTGATCGATGTGACCCGGCTGCTGACCGGGGTCGATGGGGAGATCTCCCGTTATGTCGCGGTGCAGGCCGGGCGCGGGCCGGTGGCCTGCGCGACCGGGCCGGTGCTGGGTGTCCGGCGCATCGACGTGGCGCCCCCGGAGGGGCCGGCCGCGCTGTTCACCGGCGTGACGAAGGCGCTGATCGCCGCGGTCGGCACCGTCGGAACGGACCCGCTGCTGCTGCTGCGCAGCATCCGCGCGGTGCCGGACGCGGTGTGGGAGGCGGCCGGCGGCGCGGCCGAGGCCGCGGCGTGACCGCCCGCACCGCGCGGCACGGCATGCCGAGAGGGGGCACCGCATGATCAGCGGCGCCGAGCTGGCCCGGTTCCGGGAGTTGCTGCAGCGGCGGCTCGGCTGGACGTTCGCCGACACCGACGGCGGGCAGACGATGACCGTGCTGGACGAGCGGGCCGCGGCGCACGGCCTGAGCGTGCGCGACTACCTGGACCGGCTGGGCGGCCGGCGCTGGGCCGCGGAGACCGCGGAGCTGGCCGAGGCGCTCAGCATCACCGAGACCTATTTCTTCCGGCACGGCGACCAGTTCCGGGTGCTTTCCGACCGGGTGCTGCCGGAACGGATCGAGGCGCGGGCCGGGCAGCGGGTGCTGCGGCTGCTCTCGGTCGGCTGCTCGTCCGGCGAGGAGGCGTACTCGCTGGCGATCATGGCCGTCCGGGCCCGCCCGGCGGCCGACTGGATCGTGTCGGTGGTGGGTGTCGACGCGAACCGGCAGATGCTGGCCAAGGCGCGGGCGGCGACCTACTCGTCGTGGTCGCTGCGGGAGACCCCGCAGGCGACGGTCGGCGCCTGGTTCCGGCAGTCCGGCGACGGGTACACGGTGATCGACGAGGTCGCGCGCACGGTCCGGTTCGCCGAGCACAACGTCGCCACCGACGACCCGCAGCTGTGGCAGCCCGGCCGGTACGACGTGATCTTCTGCCGCAACCTGCTGATGTACCTGACCCGGGAGACCGCGGCCGGCCTGACCGGGCGGATGACCCGGGCGCTGGCGCCGGGCGGCTACCTCTTCCTCGGCCACACCGACTCGCTGGGCAGCCATCCCGAGGGCCTGGAGATGCTCTACGACGCGGGCACCGTCTACTACCGCCGACCCGAGACGCGCCCCGCGCCACCACCCCGGCCGGCGCCCCGCTCCGCCCCGCCGGCCCGGCCCGCCCCGCGCCACGAGGACGACGTCCACCCGCGGGCGCTCGGGCTGATGCGCGACGACCGGTTCGCCGACGCCCTCGACCTGCTCGACGCGCGCCATCCGGACGGCGTACGCGAGCTGCTGCTGCGCGGCGTGCTGCTGGCGCAACTGGGCCGGCTGGCCGAGGCCCGGGCCGCGGCCCATAACCTGATGGACATCGGCGGACCGCACCCGGACGCCCACCACCTGCTCGGCGTCTGCCACGAGCTGGACTGCGCGGAGCAGGCGGCCGGGCAGTACCGGCTGGCCGCCTACCTCGATCCGGCGTTCGCGATGCCGCGGCTGCGGATGGGGCTGCTGGCCCGCCGGCGCGGCGACGACCGGGGCGCGGCAGCCCACCTGGAGCCCGCCCTGGAGCTCCTGCTGCGCGAGGACGACGAGCGGATCACCCTGTTCGGCGGCGGTTTCGGGCGGCTCGCGCTGAGCACGCTGTGCCGCACCGAGCTGGAGGCGTGCGGGGTGCGGCGGTGAACGCGCGGACCGTCGCCGACCGGGTGACCCAGCTGCGGGAGGACTTCGACCGCTCGTTCGCCGAGCCGGCCCGGGTCCTCGACGAGGAGAGCATCGAGCTGCTGGCGATCGGGGTGGGTGACCGGCCGTACGCGCTGCGGCTGTCGCAGACCTCCGGGGTGCACCCGGACCGCCCGGTCACCGCGCTGCCCACCACGCTGCGCGCCCTGCTCGGGGTGGCCGGGTTCGCCGGGACGGTGGTGCCGGTCTACGACCTGGCCGCGCTGCTCGGGCACCCGATCGCGCAGCGGCCCCGCTGGCTGGTGCTGACCGCCGGCTCACCCCCGCTCGCCCTCGCCTTCCACCAGCTCGACCACCACCTGCGGGTCTCCGTCTCGGACGTGGCCGGCGGTCTCGCCGACGGCGCCGGGCCGCGTGGCTACCTGCAGGGGATGGTCCGTCTGCCGGACGGCAACCGGCCGATCATCGACGTGCCGGCCACCCGTGCCCTGGTCCATCAGCTGGCCGGGCACCCGCTCGCCCCCGAGGAGTCCTGATGATGGCCGGACGCACCTACGGCAGAAAGCTGGCGGTCGGGGTCACCCTGACCGTCGCCCTCACCCTACTCTCGATCATCACCTCGGTCGTCGGCCTGATCTTCGTGGTGAACGCGAAGGACGAGGCGATCGTGGCCGCCTCCCGGGATCTGACCCGGGCCGAGCGCACCGGCCGCATCCTGGAGACCAGGCTCGCCAACTTCCGGGCCTACCTGCTCTACGGCACCGAGGAGTACGCCGAGCTGACCGCCGCCAACCGCACCGACTTCCGCAGCGAGCTCGCGGATCTGCGGGCTTCGCTGGGCGGGGAGGCGGCGGCGATGCTCGACGAGGTGGAGAAGGCCGAGGAAGCGCACGCGGCAGTGGTCTCCACGGTGATGGCCCGCCGCGCCTCGATCAACAACATCGCTGACGCGGCCCGGCTCAACGACCAGCTGGCGAAGCCGGTGCGCGAGCAGCTCGAGGCGGCGCTGACCGCGCTCGTCGAGCGGGTCCAGGCCGACGTCGAGGCAGCCCGGCAGGAGTCGTCCGAGCGCGCCAAGATCGCCATCGCGGTCGTGATCAGCCTGGGCGTGCTGACCACGATCAGCGCGATCATGGTGGCCTGGCGGCTGAGCCGGGACCTGCGCCGCGAGGTCGGCGCCGCGGTCGGGCACATCCAGAGCTCCTCGGCACAGCTGGAGGCGGCGGCCGCGCAGCAGGTCAACGGTGGGCGCGACCAGGCCAGCGCGATGAGCGAGATCACCACGACGATCAGCGAGCTGCTGATCACCTCCCGGCAGATCGCGGAGACCGCCCAGCGGGTGTCGAAGATCGCCGAGGAGACCGAGGCGGCCGCCCGCAACGGCGACTCAACCATCGACCAGACCCGGGCGTCGATGGCCGCGATCCGCGCCCAGGTCGACCAGATCGTGCAGCACATGCTGGCGCTGGGCGAGAAGTCGCAGCAGATCGGCCTGGTCGTGGACCTGGTGTCGGAGCTGGCCGAGCAGACCAACATCCTGGCCATCAACGCCACCATCGAGGCCAGCGGCGCCGGTGAGTGGGGCCGCCGGTTCGCCGTGGTGGCCGAGGAGATCCGCAAGCTGGCCGACCGGACCGCGGCGTCGGCGAAGGAGATCCGGGCGCTGATCGACGACGTCCGCGGCGCGGTGAACACCACGGTGATGGCGACCGAGATCGGCGCGAAGGCGGTGGACGCCGGCGCCCGGCAGTTCGACGACGCCACCAACTCGTTCCGGGAGATCGTGCAGCTGGTCGCCACCACCAACGACGCCACCCGGGAGATCGAGCTCTCCACCAAGCAGCAGACCACCGCGGTCGAGCAGGTCAACGTCGCCGCCTCGGACACCGCCCGGGTGTCGCGCGAGACCGAGGCGAGCGCGGTGCAGACCAAGCAGACCGCCGCCCACCTCTCCACCCTCTCCGGCGACCTGCTGGAGCTGGTGGGCACCGCCCGGCGATGAGGGGCACGCTCTGATGGCCGAGGCCCGGGACCCGCTGCGCTACTTCCGGGTGGAGGCCCGGGATCTGGTCGACCAGATCAGCGCCGGGGTGCTCGACCTGGACCAGCGTCCCGGCCCGGAGCCGGTGGCGCGGCTGCTGCGTGCCGCGCACACGCTCAAGGGCGCCGCCCGGGTGGTGAAGCAGAAGGAGATCGCCGACCGGGCGCACGCGTTCGAGGAGGTCCTGGTCCCGCACCGCACCGGCGCCGGCGCGCTGGCCGCCGAGGAGATGCGGGAGCTGCTGCGTCTCAACGACGAGATCGCGGCGCAGGTGAGCGCCC
Source organism: Actinoplanes sp. NPDC024001 (assembly GCF_040638955.1). NCBI lineage: Bacteria > Bacillati > Actinomycetota > Actinomycetes > Micromonosporales > Micromonosporaceae > Actinoplanes > Actinoplanes sp. NPDC024001. Next base: position 8,449 of record NZ_JBEZZB010000231.1, on the reverse strand, counting down.
TGGAGTCACCACCGCCACCGCCGGCGGCCACCGCGGAACCGGCGTCCGCCGTGCCGGACACCGAGGTCAGCGAGGCCCCGCCGGTCGTGGAGGTGCCGGTGGCGCCCCGGGCGGCCACCGCGGACCTGGACGAGCTGCTCGACGCGATCAGCGTGGCCAACGCCCGGATGGCGCCGCTGCGCAACGGCTGCGACGCGATGGAGCGGCTGCACCGCTCGGCGGTGACGCTGGCCGATCAGCTCCGGGCCGGCCGGTCGGCGCCGGCCGCCACCACCCGGGCGGCGGCCGAACGCCTCGCCCGGGAGCTGGGTTCGGCGGGACGCCGGTTCACCGACGCGGTGGACCAGGTCGAACGGGAGCTGGACGACGTCCGGGCCAAGGCGGAGGGGCTGCGGCTGGTGCCGGCCGGGACGATCTTCACCGCGCTGCGGCGGGCGGTGCGCGACGCCGCCGAGGCCCAGGGCAAGCGGGTCAAGTTCGAGGCGTACGGCGCCGACATCCGGATGGGCGCCCACCTGCTCGGCCCGGTCAGCGGGGCGTTCCTGCACGTGGTGCGCAACGCCGTGGTGCACGGCATCGAACCCGAGGCGGACCGGGTGGCCGCCCGCAAACCGGCCGAGGGGACGGTCGCCGTCGAGGTGGAGCGGCGCGGGCGGTGGGCGGTGTTCCGGTGCGCCGACGACGGGCGCGGCTTCGACCTGGACGCGCTGCGCAGCACCGCCCAGGCCCGCGGGCTGCTCGGGCCCAGCGCCCGCCCGCCGGACACCGACGAGCTGCTCGACCTGGTGCTGCGCGGCGGGATCAGCACCTCGCCGGAGGTGACCGAGGTCGCCGGGCGCGGCATCGGCATGGACGCGGTCCGCGAGGTGGCCGCGCAACTGCACGGCGAGGTGACGGTCCGCAGCAGCCCCGGCGCCGGCGCCACGGTCGAGCTCACCATCCCGCTCGCCCTGCTCAGCATGACCGGACTGAACGTCGAGGTGAGCGGCACGGTCGCCACCCTGCCGCTGGACGCGGTGCGCGGCTGCGTCCGGCTGAGTGCCGCGGAGGCGGCCACCGCCGCCGGCACCGGCCGGATCCTGTACGACGGCAGCACCGCCCCCTTCATGCCGCTCGCCGAGGCCCTGTACGCCGGCAGCACCGTCCCCGACTCCCCCAGCCCCGGCGCCGCGGTCGTGGTGAACAGCGACGACGGCGCGGTGGCGGTCGGGGTGGACCGGCTGGCCGGCACCTCCGCCCTGGTCGCCCGCCCGCTGCCCGACCTGGCGCCGACCACCCCGGTGATCGGCAGCGTGTCGGTGGACGCCGACGGCAACCCGCGCCTGGTCCTGGACCCGCAGGGGCTGGCCGCCGAGGTGCTGCGCGGTCACGTCTCCGGCGCCCGCCCGGGGACGTCAGCGGTCGCCGCGCCGCTGCCGATCCTGGTCGTCGACGACTCGCTGACCACCCGGATGCTGGAGCGCAGCATCCTGGAGTCGGCCGGCTACGAGGTGGACCTGGCCGCGTCCGGCGAGGAGGCGCTGGAACGCGCCCGGACCCGCCGCTACGGCCTGATCCTCTCCGACATCGACATGCCCGGCATCGACGGGTTCACCCTGGTCGAGCGCACCCGGGCGGACCCGGAGCTGGCCGGGGTGCCGGCCATCCTGGTCAGTTCCCGGTCCTCCGCGGAGGACCGGGACCGGGGACGCGCCCTCGGCGCCTCGGCGTACGTGATCAAGGGCGAGTTCGACCAGGAAGAGCTCCTCAACCACATCCGGCGGCTGGTGGTGCGCTCATGACGCGAGTACTCATCGTCGAAGACTCCGCGACCATGCGCGGCCACCTGCGTGAGGCGCTTGCTCCCGACCCGCAGCTGGAGGTGGTCGGCGAAGCGGTCGACGGCCTGCGCGCGGTGGAGATGACCGCCCGGCTGCGGCCGGACGTGATCACCATGGACATGATGCTGCCCGGCATCAGCGGGCTGGCCGCCACCGAGCAGATCATGGCGGAGCATCCGACCCCGATCCTGGTGGTCTCCTCCGCCGACCGGCAGGAGCTGTTCAGCACCTACAACGCGCTGGCCGCCGGCGCGGTGGACGTGCTGGAGAAACCGCGCGGCGACGACTCGGACGCGGACTGGTCGCAGCGGCTGCGCGCCACCCTGCGGATGGTGGCCCGGATCCGGGTGATCACCCACCCGCGGGCCCGGCTGGACGGCCGGCTGGACCGGCGCAACTGGGTCGACCCGGTGCCCGCGGCACCCCCACCGGCCCCGCTGACCGAGACGCTCGGTGTGGTGGCGGTCGGCGCCTCGACCGGCGGGCCGGCCGCGCTCACCGAGTTCCTGCGCGAGCTGCCGCCGAACTTCCGGACGCCGGTGCTCTGCGTGCAGCACATCGCGGCCAGCGAGCAGTTCGCGGTCGCGTTCTCCGACTGGCTGGCCGGGCAGACCGGCCGCAACGTGCGCTACGCGTCGGACGGCGTCGCGATCAGCCGGGTCGCCGGGCAGGTACTGCTCGCCCCGCCGGACCGGCACCTCTACGTGCGCGACCACCTGCTGCGGCTCAGCGACGGCCCACCCCGGCACTCCTGCCGGCCCGCGGTGGACGTGCTCTTCGAGTCGGTGGCGACCGAGTTCGGCAACGCCGCGGCCGGCTGCCTGCTCACCGGGATGGGCCGCGACGGCGCCTCCGGGCTGCTGCAGATGCGCAGCCGCGGCGCGGTCACCTTCGCCCAGGACGAGGCGAGCTGCACGGTCTACGGCATGCCCCGGGAGGCGGCGCTGCTCGGCGCGGCGGTCTACGTGCTGCCGCCCGGCCGGATGGCCGCCCGCCTGGCCGACCTGCACCCGGTGGTGGTGCGCCGATGAGCCCGACCGTGCTGATCGTCGACGACAGCCTGACCGTGCGGATGGACCTGCACGAGGCGTTCTCCGACGAGGGGTTCGCCACCATCCTGTGCGCCACCGGGGCCGAGGCCCGCTCGGCGTTCGCCACCGCGGTGTTCGACGCGGCGGTGCTGGACGTGCTGCTGCCCGACGCGGACGGCCTGGAGTTGCTCAGCGAGCTGCGCGGCACACCGGGCCGCGGCGACGTGGTGACCATGCTGTTGTCCAGCGAGAGCGAGGTCGGCGACCGGCTCGCCGGGCTGCGCACCGGCGCCGACGAATACGTGGGCAAGCCGTACGACTCCGGCTACGTGGTGGCCCGGACCCGGCAGCTGCTCGGCGAACCGGCCGACCAGGGCACCGACCGGACCAGCGTGCTCGTCATCGACGACAGCCTGACGTTTCGCGAGCAGCTGCGCGACCTGCTCGAACCGGAGGGTTACGCGGTGCTGACCGCCGCCAGCGGCGAGGAGGGCCTGCGGATGGCGGCCGACCGGCGGCCGAACGCGGTGATCGTCGACGGGGTGATGCCCGGCATCGACGGCGCCACGGTGATCCGCCGGGTGCGCCTGGACGCGGCGCTGCGCGACACCCCGTGCATCCTGATGACCGCCGCCGACGACTACGCCACCGAGATGCAGATGCTGGAGGCCGGCGCCGACGCGTTCGTCCGCAAGCAGCAGGACCTCGCGGTGGTGCTGGCCAAGCTGGCCGCGGTGCTGCGGCAGAGCGCCGAGCAGCTGCCGATCGAGGTGATCGGCAGCCTGCACGGCCCGGGCAAGGTCATGATCGTCACGCCGAACCGGGACGACCAGGTCGTGTGGGCCGACGCCCTGCGCCCGGACGGGTACGACATCGTGGTCTCCCCGGCCGTCGACGATGCCCTGGAACTGCTCACCGAGCAGGCCGCGGACTGCATCGTGGTCGGGTTCGAGGACGACGTCGAGGAGGCCCGGGCCGCCTGCCGCCGGATCCGGGAGGTGCCACAGATCGGCGACCTGCCGGTGATCGTGACCGGTGACGAGCACGCGATGCTGGACTGCCTGTCCGCCGGCGCCGACGACTACGTGCGCCGCATCGACATCCCGGAAGGGCTGCGGGTGCACGTCCGCGCCCAGATCCGCCGCAAGCAGTCGCACGACGAGGCCCGCCGGATCCGCGAGGAGCTGATGCGCCGCGAGCTCGACGCCGCCGAGGAACGCGCCGCCCGCCAGCTCGCCGAGACCCGCGCCGCGCTGGTGGAGGAGCTGGAGTGGCGTAACCGGGAGCTGGAGGCCTTCTCCGGCTCGGTCTCGCACGACCTGCGCGGCCCGCTCCAGGTGATCACCAGTTTCGCCGAGCACATCCTGGAGGAGGACGGCGAGCCGCTGGGCGAGGTGACCCGGCACCGGCTGACCCGGGTGCACGCCGCCGCGATGCGGATGGCGGACCTGGTGGAGTCGCTGCTGATCCTGGCCCGCGCCAGCCGCGGCGAGCTGCGCCGGGCCAAGTTCGACCTGACCGGCACGGCACACCAGGTGATCGCGGACGTCGCGGCCCGCGAGCCGGACCGGCAGGTGGCCTTCACCGTACGGGAGGGGATGACCGCCGACGCCGACGAGGGCCTGGTCCGGGTGATCCTGGAGAACCTGATCAACAACGCGGTGAAGTTCAGCCGCAAGGTCGAGCACCCGGCGGTCGAGATCGGCTGCGAGGACGAGCGCTACTACGTGCGCGACAACGGGGCCGGCTTCCCCGCCGAGCAGGCCGGTCAGCTGTTCCGGCCGTTCGCCCGGCTGCACGACGCGCGGGAATTCCCGGGCACCGGGATCGGCCTGACCACCGTGCACCGGGCGGTCGAGCGGCACGGCGGGGAGATCTGGGCGGAGAGCGCCGAAGGGCGGGGGGCGACCTTCTGGTTCACCCTCCCGCCCGCGGACGAGTACACCGGACCGGAGCGGCGCGGTCAGAGCCGCCGCTCCGGTTGAGGCTCACTTCAGATAGACCAGGCCGTCCGAGATGACGGTGGGCCGGCCCGAGGTACCGAGCACCACGATCTCGATCGTGTGCTTGCCGTAGGTCAGGTCCCGCGCCCACACGGCCTGCCGGTTCAGGGTCTTCTGCGACTTCAGGTCGACGGTCTTGACCTTCTTGCCGTCCAGGTAGATGGCGACCTTGCCGGAAGCCTTGTTCCTGGTGAACAGCAGCGCCGCGGACCGGCCGGTGAACTTCCAGGTCAGCTTCCGGTTCTTGGTCTTCGCCAGCAGCGCCTTGCCGCCGAGGTAGCCGCCGCCCGTCTTCTTGGTCCAGCTGCCGGTCTTCGTCGCCGAGCCCTCGCTCTTGAGCACGACGCTGCGCGACACCGAGGCGGCCCGGCTGTAGTTGCCGGCGGCGTCCCGGGCGGTGACCGTGTACGTGGAGGCGCCGGTGCGGACCGTGGTGGCCCACGAGCGGGCGGTCCCGGACGCCGACCCGGACTTCGGGCGGTTGAAGACGTACCCGCCGAGCAGGACGTTGTCGGACGCCACGAAGTTGAAGGTCACCGGGACGGCGGACTTGCTGACGGCGCCGGTGCGCAGGCTGACGCCGAGCCGGCCCGGCGTGGACGGCGCGGTGGCGTCACCCCAGATCGTGGCGGCCAGCCGGGCCGTCGAGCCGGAGGTGTGCACCGCCCGGATCACGACGGAGTGCTTGCCGGGGGTGAGGTTGACCGACGCGGCCCGCGCGGAGCCGGCCAGCGTGCCGGTGGTCCTGCCGTCGACCTGGACCTCGATCCGGCTCACCCGCGCCGCCGGGGTGCTCATGGACCAGGTGAGCGTGGCGCGGCTCTTGACGTACCAGGCGCCGCCGGCGCTGCCGCCGCCGGTCACCGACCGCAGCGCCATCCCGGTGATCATCTCCTGGGACAGGTTGCGGATGGCCGTCATCCGGGCGTAGAGGTTCTTGCCCGGGCAGGCGGTGGCGTGCGCGTCGCGGTGCCCGGAGAGGCGGTTCAGGGTGACCCGCTCGCCGGCCGTACGCCCGCCGTGCGTCGCGCCGGCCTTGACCGTCGCCTTGCTGGTCGCGTTGTAGCCGTACTTGCCGAGGCGGGCGGCCGCGAGCTGGGCGACGACCCGCTCGATCGCGGTGTTCGACGCGGCGGTGTCGTAGTTGCCGATCACGGCGACGTGCGCGTAGCCCGAGTTGAAGCCGATGATGGCGGCCGGGACCACCGCGTTCTCCACGCCGCCCCGGCGGCCCTCGTAGAGCCGGCCGCACTTGTCGACCAGGTAGTTGTAGCCGATGTCGGAGAACCCGTCGACCTTCACGTCGTACGACTGGATGGCCCGGATGATCGCGGGCGCGTCGGCGCACTCGTAGTCGTTGGCCTTCGCGGTGTGCGCGGTGTGGTGCAGGAAGACCACCTTCACCTCGCTGGCGAGCGAGACCGACTTGACGATGGTCTCGTCCGCGCTCCACGACTTGCGGCTGTAGTAGCTCGGGAACTGCGCCTTGATCGGCACGGTGGAGGTCGGCACCGGCAGCACGGTGGTCGGCTTGGTGGTGGCCGAGGTGGTGGTGGCGGGCTTGGTCGTGGTGGTGCTCGTGGCCGCCGCGGGCGGCTTCGCCGGCGGCGGGGCCTGCACCGGCGCCTCACCCTCGGAGCCGGTGCCGGTGCCGGTGCCGGGCTCGGCGCCGGTCTCGGTCTCCTCCTCCGGGTCGGCGCCGATCTCCGGGGCGGGCGGCGGCACGACGTCCTCGCCCTCCGGCGCCTCCGGGGCCGGCGCTTCGGCCGAGGTGCTCGGCACCGGCTCGCCACCGCCGCGGCCGCCGGGCTCGCTGCCCGGGTCGATCAGCTCCAGGCGCAGCCCGGCCGGCAGGCCGGCGCCCTTCCCGCCGAGGCGGGCCGCGACGCCGTCGGACCGGCCGACCCAGAGCGGCTCGGTGACCCCGCGCCGGTTCGGCGCGGCGGCCTCCTCGCCGTCCGCGCCGCTGTCGCGCCGGTCGAGCGTCTGCCAGGCGGACCACTTGCCGGTCTTGACGCTGCGGGTGCGGACCTCGATGTCGCCCTTCGGCGCGTCCTTCGGGTCCGACCAGCTGACGCCGAGCAGGCTGAACGGTTTCGTCTCGCGCTGCGGCAGCTCGGCGGAACCGCCGGCGCCGGAGCCGGCGACGTCCACGCTCTGCAGGTCGGTCTTGATCCGCGGCGGTTCCGCCTGCGGGTCCGGCGGCAGGACCGTGACCTGCTCCTGCGCCGCCGCCCTGTCCGCCGCGCCGGAGGTGAGGGTCAGCACCGCGACTCCACCGCCCGCGGCGAGCACGGCGACCGCCGTGCCGATTCCGATCGCCAACCGTCGCTGCATCCAAGTCCCCCGCTTGATCGCCAGTCTTGCGGGCGTGAACGCTACCGGACCGTCCGATCGATGTCTGGACCGCGTCCAGCAATCGTTATCGGTGTGTGGATTTCGGGCACGGTACGCACCCGAAATCCACACACGTGGTGATCAGTCCGTGCCGAGAGCGGTCACCGGGCTGACCCGGGCGGCGCGGCGCGCCGGCAGCACGCCGGCCAGGGCGGTCAGCGCGACCAGCACCGCGAACACCGCGACCAGCTGCCACACCGGCACGCTGAGCGGCATGGTCAGGCCGGTGGCCTGCAGGGCCAGCCAGGCGTACGGGACGCCGAGCAGCAGCCCGAGCGCGGCGCCGATCACCCCGTAGAGGGCGGACTCGGTGGTGAGCATGGCGCGCAGCCCGCCGCGGGACATCCCGACCGCCCGGAGCAGGCCGGACTCGCGGACCCGTTCCACCACCGACAGCGCGGTGGTGGCGCCGACACCCACCACGGCGATCAGCACGGTGAGCCCGACCAGGCCGACCGCGATCGCCAGCAGCAGCGTCAGCGCGGTGTTCATCTGGTCCCGCTGGTCGGCGAGAACCGCCACGCCGTACCCCGGCTGCCCGCCGGTGGCCGCCCGCAGCACCCGCAGCCCGTCGGTGCGGCCGTCCTCGCCGCCGCGCGCCGCGTCGGCGAGCAGGCCGGTCGGCGCCGCCGGCGCGCCGAGCGCGGTCAGGTCGGCCGGGTCGAGCACCGCGCCGGTGTGCAGCGGGGCCATGTCGGCGAACACCCCGGCGACCGTCAGGCGGACCTGTTTGCCGCCGGAGCTGACCACGGTCGTGTCGCCGACGGCGAGACCTTCCAGGTCAGCGACGTAGCGGGCGAGAACGACCCGGCCCGGTCCGAGGTCGCCGGCCGAGCCCGAGGTGGTGTCCAGGTCGGCGAGCCGGGGCAGGGCGGTCAGCGACAGGTCGGTGGCGCCGGCGTCCTCCAGCCCGCCGACCTTGGCCGCGGCCAGCCGCCGGTACGGCGTGACCCGGGTCAGCTCGGCGGCCGCTCCGGCCCGTTCGGCGGCGCCGGCGGGCAGCGGCCCGCCCTCGGCTGAGGTCAGCTCGAAGTCGGCCGGGGCGGAGGCGGCCAGTTCCCGGTCGGTGAGGACCCGGATCGAGGCGCCGCCGACCAGCACCCCGGCGATCAGCGTGACGCCGAGCGCGACGACGACCGACACCGCGGCGGCCCGGCGGGTGCTGCCGCCGACCCCGCCGACGGCGAGCCGGCCGACC
>NZ_JBEZZB010000230.1:0-12849 GCF_040638955.1 Actinoplanes sp. NPDC024001 | reverse complement strand
GCCCCAGCTCCCGGCCTCCGGCCCCGGCCTTCGGCCCCAGCTCCCGGCCTCCGGCCCCGGCCTTCGGCCCCGGCTCCCAGCTCCCGGCCTTCGGCCTTCGGCCCCGGCTCCCGGCCCCCGGGGCTCGGTGCCTGGTGCTCGAAGTTCGAAGCCCAGAGGTCGAGGCCGAAGCCCAGAGCTCGAGGCTCGGAGGCCCTAGCTTTGTGGTCGGGGCTTGGCGGCTGGAGTTCGGCAGCGCTCGTCCTCGCGGTCGGAGCCATGGTTACGACGCCGCCTGTCTTGGCCGCGGGCCTGGAGGCAGCGGCCCTGGCCGCGGAAGGTGGCTAGGTCAGGGTGGACAGCTGGGACAGGATTGAAGGGTCCGTGATGGACTCGTCGTTGGCGAGCAGCAGCACCTTGCTCAGGATCACGCTGGTCATCCGGTCGTCGTCGGCGAACGGTAGGAACAGGCGGCGGTGTGGGGTGGCGCCGAAGCGGGCCGGGACGATGCAGAGGTAGCCGCCTGGCTCGACGTGGATGCTGCCGCTGGTCAGGTGCACCCGGTAGGTGGCGCGGCTGCCGCGGATCAGAGCGGTGGTGCCCTCGACGGTGACTCGGGTCAGGCCGAGGTCGGTGATCAGCGCGGCCAGGAGCTGGGCTCGGGAGGTCGCCTGCGCGGGGGAGACGTAGGTGCCGGAGGAGGTGCCGGCGACCGAGACGACGAGGTCGAGGTCGCGCATCACCTCGGAGAAGACCGCTGGGGGCACGTCGGCGAGAGGCAGCGAGGTGCCGGCGGACAGGAAGCGGACCTCGCCGATCAGGACGTTGCCCAGGCCGAAATAGCCGTGGAAGTCGCAGCGCAAGCCGACTGTGATCGCTGTGCCCGCCGGCTGCGCCGTGATCGCTGAGCCCGCTGGGGGAGCCGTTATTGCTGAGCCCACCGGGTTCGCCGTGATCGCTGCGCCAGCTGAGGGAGCAGTGACTGCTGAGCCGGTCAGGTGGGAAGTGGGGGCGATGCCGGCGGGGCGGGTGGCCTGGAAGTCGGCGTATTGGTCGTGGGTGGACCAGCCGCGTGCGGAGAGCAGCTGGCCGGCCACCTTGCCGTCGACGACCTGGCCGGCGAAGCGCTGCGACACGTCGACCGCGTCGCGCTCGGCCGGGGTCGGTACATAGAGTTCGCGGAAGACCTGCTTGACCGGCTGCCGGAGGCGGCGGCGCACGATCTCCTCCTGCCAGGCGGCAAGGGACTGCCGCTCCAGCAGCTCGACGGGATGGACCGCGGTCAGCGGGCCGGAGGTGTCGACGTCGTCGAGCAGGCCGATCGTGCCGGCGGTGTCGCGCCAGAGCAGGGCCGGCAGCATCGCCGCGCCGGCGGGCAGTGAGCGCAGGCGGGTCAGTTCGTCGGGCGTCAGGGTGCCGGCGGTGGCGACCAGTCTCTCCACCAGCCCGGTGCACATGCGGCGGGCCTGGTCTCGCAGCCGCTCCTGATGCTCGCGCACCATCACGAAGGCGGGATCGGCGCGGACCGCGGCCGGCACCGACTTGAGCTGCTTGCCCGCCCGGCTGACGGTCAGCACCGGGTCGGCGCCGTCGAAGCGGAGCGCCAGGCGGTATTCCCCGGCGTCAGCCTCGGTGGTGGTCTCGGTCGCCAGGCGCACCTCGCAGTCCCACTCGAGGCGGCTCGCGTCGGCGACGCCGGCCACCTGCGCCAGATGGTCGAGGGCGACGTCGATCGCGGCGGCGTGGCTGTGCCGGCGGTTGGGCCCCAGCCGGGCGCCTTTCTTCGCGGAGTCGCGGAGGGCCAGATAGCGGTCGAGGACCGTCTCGCCGGGCGCCAACGGCAGCATCCCGAACGCGGCGATGCCCTGCAGCGCGTTGCTTTTCAGCCGTTTCAGCACCGCGGCACGGTTGTCGCCGAGGGCCGCGGAGACCAGCTCGCTCGGCATCAGCCGCAGCAGGCGCCGGGCGGTGTCGGGGCCGGCGTGCTCGAGGGCGGCGAGCAGGGCGGCCCGGTCCTGACGGAACGCCTCGTGCCCGTCGGGCATGGCCCGGATCAGGCGCATCAGCGGGGCGGCCCGCTCCAGGCCGAAGAGAGGGAGCAGCACCTCGGCGTCGCCGGCCCGGGTGCGCCAGTCCCACACCCGGCGCTGCTCGTCGGTCGAGCGGTCGCGCATCAGGTCGAGCAGAGCGGCCCGCTCGGGGACGGTCAGCTCGGCGGCACCGAGGTGATCGGCGATGCGGGGATCACCGGTCCAGCTCAGTGCCAGCCGCACGAACCGCAGGCCGCGCGGGCCCGGCGCCATGGGCAACTCGTCCCAGTCGACCGGATCGGGTGCGGAGACGAGCCGCCAGAGCAGCGCGTCCACGTGGTCGCGCACCGCGTCGGTGCCGGGTGATCTGGTGAGGGCACGGCCCAGGTATCGATCGTCGGTGATCGCCCGCTCGACCACGCTCGCGTCCAGCCGGCCGGCGTGGTGCAGGGCGTCCAGCACCCGGACCACGCTCTCCCGGCGCAGCCTGCCGAGAGGGGAGAGGATGAGCAGCCGCAGCAGCACGGGGTCGGTGGTCGTCTGAGCCACCTCGTCGAGCAGAAGGTGGTGCCGCACGTCGCGGCCGAGGAAATCGGCCAGCATCGCGCGACGGCGCGCGGAGGGCCACGGAGCGTCGAGCAGCGCGGTGAGGTCGTCGGGCCGGCCGGGCGGGAAGGCGGCGTCATAGACGGTGTCGAGCTCGGTGACGATGTCGTCGAGGTGGAAAGCCAGGTTGCCGATCGTCAGGTTGTCGCCCCGGTCGATCCGGTGCCGGATCTCCGCCGCGGTGGACCGCAGCGCCGTCCGGTCACCGGCTTTCCCGGAGTGGCGGGCCTGCTCGACCAGCTCCCACAACGCCTGCCGGGTGGCGCGGATCTCCTCCGCATACTGATCGGGGAGCATCAGCCACCTGCCAGCGCGACGAGCCGCAGGAAGACGACCGGCTCACCGAGCCGGACGGTGACCTCCTCGTCGAGGCCGGTGACCTGCCGGCCACCGCAGAAGATCACGAAGGTGCCGCGGGCGAAGGCCTGCTGGGCGCGCTCGACCTCGCCGGCCACGTCCGGCGGAGCCGGCGCCGGCCGTGGCACCCGGATGGCGCCGGTGGCGGCCTGGGCTCGAAGCTCCTCGTCGGACAGGAACATCCGGGCGGTGGTGGCCGGCGTGGAGCGGATCTGCTCCTCGACCGCGCGCCGGATCAGCTCCCGTGCGGTGGTGCGGTCCTCGGCCAGCCGCACCAGCACGGGCGGCAGATCGCCGCCCGTGCCGGTGACCCGGCTGCGTACCTCGATGTCGAGCATGCCGCGACGCTAGACCAGAGGTACGACAGAAACCCTCGCTACTTCAGATAGGTGGTGTCGGCGCCGACCTTGCCGGGCGCCGGGCTGCCGGCCTGGGACAGCACATAGACCCGCAGGTTCCCCTTGGCGTTCAGGCTGACCGTGAGCGAGCCGTTGGTGACCGTCCTGGTGTCCCCGGTGACCGCGTCGACATAGGTGCCGTTCGGGATGCCGGTGAAGCTCGCCCCACCGGAGACCGTGACCAGCGCGAAGCTGTCCACGCCGCCGGCGGTGTAGCGGCGCTTGTACGCCATGTTCCCGCTGACGCCCTCGGTCGAGTACTGGCCCATCTGCAGCGCCGGGACCGCCCGCCGGATCTGGTTGAGCCGCTGCAGGTGCTTGACCAACGGCTTGGACAGCGTGGTCGCGACCGTTCCGCTGGCCGAGCCGACCACCCCGAAGTCGCTGGCGGTGACGTTGCCGGCCAGGTGACTGCCGTAGTAGGCCCGCCCGGTCGTCTCCAGCGGGCAGCTCGGCCCACAGTCGATCTTCTGGCCCGCCTTGAACTCGATCTCCGAGCCGTAGTACAGCGTCGGGATGCCGCGGAACGTCCACATCAGCGACATGTTCTCGGCCCACGCGTCGGTGCCCTCGGCGTAGCGCACCGACGACTTGTTCGGCCCGTAGTCGTGCGAGTCGACGTAGACGACGTTGTACGTGGCGTCGTTCACCGAGTCGTCGGAGTCCTTGCCGTTGTGGAAGGCGTTGGACGCGTCACCGAAGTTCATGTGCATCCGCATGTCGATGATGTTCATGCCGGAGAACTGACTGTGGTCCGGTGCGTGGTAACTGTTGCCCGACAGGAACGCGTTGCTGCTGGTCGGCTGATTGCCCGTACCCATGGTGTTCTCGTAGTCGAACTGCTCGATCGCCGCGGCGGTGTCGTCGGCGGAGTAAGTCTTGCGTTCCTTCCAGGTGAAGAACTGGGCGGAGTGGTTGACCGACCCCCGGTTCCACTTGTCGTTCACGAACGCGGCGACCTCGCCGAAGATGTAGAAGTCCTTGGCCTTGGCGGCGCCGTACTTCGCGGTGAGGTGTGCTTGCAGCGCCGGCAGGAGCTTGCGGTTCCAGGTGACCCGCGGGATGTGCACCGCGGTGTCGATCCGGAAGCCGTCCACGCCCATGTCGATGTATTTCTTGTAGGCGCCGAGCAGGTAGTCCTGCACGGTCTTGTTCTCGGTGTTCAGGTCGGCGAGATCCTCGTGCAGCCAGCAGGAGCGGGCGTCCTCACCCTCCCAGTTGCCGATCCAGCACTGGTGGAAGAGATCCGCCGGGAACATCTTGGCGGTCGGCGACGGCCACTGGCAGTGGTAGACCGTGTAACCCTCGGCGCTCTTGCCCCCGGTCGGCCGGCCGAAGTTCGGGCAGGTGTTGCCGGCCGGCGCGGTGCTGCTCCACAGATCACCGTTGTAGGTCGGCTGCTCCATCGGGTCGTACTTCTTGCCGGCCACCTTCTCGCTGTAGTACCAGCTCCACTGGTTGTCCCGGACCCCGTGGACGGTGGGGGTGAACAGGCCGTCGGCACCCCAGCGGGAGGTGTGGTTGAAGACCACGTCCTGGTAGATCTTCAGCCCCTTGGCGTGCGCCGCGTCGATCAGCTCCTGGTACGACGCCCCGTCCGACTCCAGCCGCGGGTCCACCTCGTAGAAGTCCCAGCCGTGGTAGCCGTGGTAGTCGTAGTCGGACCGGTTCATCACCACCGGCGTGATCCAGACGGCGGAGAAGCCCAGCGCCTTGATGTAGTCGAGCTTGTCGACCAGGCCCTTGAAGTCGCCGCGGAACATCGGGTCGCCGTTGGCCTCGTTGCCCGACTTGGCGTGCTGGTTGCCGCCCCGGTTGTTGGCGGTGTCGCCGTCGTTGAAGCGGGCGGTGAGGACGAAGTAGATGCTGTCCTTGCGCGGGTCCCCGCCGAGCATCTCACCCCTGGTGGCAGGCGTGGTCGAGGTGGGCGAAGGCGTGGGAGTGGGCGAAGGAGAAGGAGAAGGAGAAGGAGAGGTGCACGGCGAGGTGCTGGTGACCACGCCCGCGTTCAGGGTGACCACGCCCGTGCCCAGGGCGTAGTTGCGGCCGGCGTTGTTGTCCCACGTACCCGAGCCGTTGTTGAAGGTCGCCGCCCAGCTGGTGGCGCTGCCCAGGTTGACAGTCTTGCGAGCCCAGCCGGCGCAGGCCTCCTCGTTCATGACCACGCCGGGCGCGGTCGTCCAGGAGCCTCCGGTGGGCGCGTAGTGCAGGTAGGTGCCGGCCCATCCGGTCTTGTAGTAGACGGTCGCGGTGTTGCCGGCGTTGGTGCCGCACGGCGCGGTGGTGCTGACCGTGCCGCCGGAGACGGTGACCGTCCCGGTGCCGATCCGGTAGTTCGCGCCGCCGTTGTTGTCCCAGGCGCCGGAGCCGTTGTTGAAGACGACCTGCATGCCGGTCGCGGCGCCGAGGTCGATGTCCTTGCGGAACCAGCCGGCGCAGCTGTCGGCGGCCATCGCGACGCCCGGCACGGCCGTCCAGGATCCACCGGCCGGTGCGTAGTGGACGTTCACCGTCGTCCATGCGGACGACGGCCGGTAGTAGAGGGAGACCTGGTTGGCCGCTTGCGCGGCCGGCGGCGGGGCCATCAGGAGCAGGGGTACGGCGCAGAGCGCGCCAAGCACCCTGCGAAGGAATCGGGACACGGCTGAGCCTCCGTCGGGCTGAGGGGGACGGCGCGGATCTCGTGGACGCTGTGGTGCCGGGGATGCGTGCGCGTAGCGGGTCGGTAATCCCGCGTTCACATACGGCGGACGCTAGCAAGTTCTTTCATCTTCTGGAAGAGCCAGCAAGATTCATGAAAGAAAATGCGGACCGCCGGGATGGCGATCCGCATCGAGTGAAGGGTGGCGATGGGTTACCGCTGCCGGGCGGCCGCCATCGCCTCGACGCCCGCGATGACCAGGTCCACCGAGAAGGCGTAGTAGTGGTCCAGATCCAGCTCCTGCCGGTACGAAGCGGCGAGCTCGACCATCTTCGGATAGCGGTCGGACGGCAGTGACTCCAATTGGATCCGGCGCTGGCGGCGCCACTCCCCGGCCTGCTCGGGCGGGATCGAGGCCGGGCAGTCCGGCTGTCCGGCCACCAGGCCCATGGCCGCGTTCAACAGGTAGCCCGCGACCCAGTAGCCCTCGTCGAGGGTGAACCCGGCGTCGGTGAGCAGGGCCAGCGTGTCGTTCGTCGCGCGGGTGAAGCTCTCGGTCTGCGTCTTGTCGACCGAGTGCAGCAGGTCCGGCAGCGACGGGTGGGCCCGCATGACGTCGACCACTGTCTCGAACACGACGCGGAGCCGTTTCTGCCACGGGTCGCCGCTGCCCGGGGCGGCCCGCACGCCGGACAGCGCGTGATCGACCATGCCGAGGAGCAGCTCGTCCTTGTTCTTGAAATGCCAGTACAGCGCCATGGGGGTGACCCTGCGCTCCTTGGCGAGCCGGCGGATGGTGACCGCCTCGAGGCCCTCCTCGTCGGCGAGCCGCAGCGCGCACTCAGCCACCGTCGCCTTGGTGAGCCGTTCCTCCGTCACTTGACAACCATACAACGTACAGGTCTCATGTACGGAGTACATGTACGTTGTACAAGTACGCCGTACAGGGGGAGATCAAGTGGGAAAGAACCGGCGGTGGTGGGCGCTCGTCGCGGTGGCGCTCGGCACCTTCATGACGTATCTCGACAACAACGTGGTCAACGTGGCGTTGCCGTCGATCCAGCGGGATCTCGGCCTCAGCATCGCCGGGCTCGAATGGATCACCAGCGCGTACATCCTGGTCTTCGCCGGCCTGCTGCTGGCCGGTGGCCGCGTCGCGGACGTGCTCGGCACCCGGCTCGCGTTCCTGTCCGGCCTGGTGGTCTTCACGGTCGCCTCGGTCGCGGCCGGCCTGGCCGACAGTCAGGGGCTGCTGATCGGTGCGCGCGCCGTGCAGGGCGTCGGCGCGGCCCTGCTCGCGCCCGCCTCACTGGCGCTGTTGCAGGAGCTCTTCCCGGACCCGAAGGAACGTGGCACGGCCATCGGCGTCTGGGGTGGGGTGGGCGCGCTCGCGCTGGCGGTCGGCCCGTTCACCGGCGGGGTGCTCAGCGAGCACGTCTCCTGGGGCTGGATCTTCCTGATCAATCTGCCGATCGGGGTGGCGACGCTGGCACTGACGCTGGTCAGCGTGCCGTCCGGGCACGGGGCGGTGGACCGGACGGCCGGCCTGACCCGTGCGTTGCGGCGCCTCGACCCGGCCGGGCTCGCCGCGTCCTCGCTGTCGCTGTTCGCGCTCACGTACGCGTTGATCGAGGGTGACGCGGAGGGCTGGACCTCGCCGCTGATCCTCGGGTCCTTCGGGGTGGCCGCGGGCGCGGCCGTGGCGTTCGGGATCCTGCAGAGCCGCAACCCGGACTCCATGGTGGACCTGAAGTTCTTCCGCTCGCGGATGTTCACCGGCGGGCTGCTGGCGATGGGCCTGTGGGCGTTCGGCGTCTTCGGCATCTACTTCTACATGGCCATCTACCTGCAGAACGTGCTCGGTTTCTCGCCGACCGGCGCGGGCGCCGCGTTCATCCCGATGGCGATCATCACCGCGGTCGGCGCGGTGCTGGCGCCGCGGCTGGAGCTGCGCTTCGGGGTGGCCCGGGTGACCGGATTCGGTCTGGCCGTGATGGCCGCCGCGATCGCCGGCATCGCACAGTACGGCGATGGCACCACCTACGGCGACCTGCTGCCCTGGTTCCTGCTGTACGGCGTCGGCGGCGGCCTGCTGATCCCGCTGAACACCGTGGTCGTCGACGCGCTGCCGCCGCAGCGGGCCGGCATCGCCTCCGGGATGCTGAACGTCTCCCGTGAGGTGTTCGGCCTGCTCGGCGTGACGGTCCTCGGCGCGATCCTGACCAACCGGGCGAACGCCGCGACCGGCACCGAGATGCACCGCTTCCTGGAGGGTTACCAGTTCTCGCTGGTCGTCGCGGCGGCACTGGTGGCCGCCGGGATCCCGGTCAGCCTCGCCATGCTGCGGCGCGGACGGCAGCCGGCGCCGGCCGCCGAGCCCAAGGTCCTCGAAGCGGTCTGAGCGGGCTACGCCGCGGCCGGCTCCGCCACCGGCCGCGGCGCCTCCACCCGGGAGATCCGCAGCCAGACCACGAAACCCCAGATCACGAAGGCGGCGTAGACCCCGTAGAGGATCGCCGACGGGTAGTAGCCGAAGTGCAGCAACTCGGGGACGCCGACCAGGTCCACCGCGATCCAGCACAGCCAGAACTCCACCCAGCCGCGGGCCATGGCATACGTCGCCAGCATCGAGCCGACGAAGATCCAGGAGTCGGCGAGGTAGTACCACCACGGGACCGGGAAACCGGCGCCGATCTCGCGGAACACCACGAAGCAGACGCCCACCGAGGCCAGTGCCAGGGGGATGAAGATCATGCGCTGCCGGTGGCTCGCCCAGTGCGGCACCACCGCGGTGCCGTGGTCGCGGCGGCGGTTGCGCTGCCAGGCCCACCAGCCGTAGACGCTGGTGACCAGGAAGAACACCTGGCGGGCGGCCTGACCGTAGAGCGGGGTGCCCTGGTCGTTGCCGACTGCCTGGCCGAGGAAGACGGTGAACAGCAGCACGTTGCCGACGATCCCGACCGGCCAGGCCCAGGCGTTGCGGCGCAACCCGAACAGCGCCGAGCCGAGCCCGAACGCGTTGCCCACGATCTCGCGCCAGTAGATCGCCTGGTCGGCGGTCACCTGCCACTTGGCCGTGTAGAACGTGGTCAGCAGATGATCGATCCAGGTCACGGCTCATCCTACTGTGGGGCGGTGAGCGCACCTTCAACTCCGGTTCGGGCCCGGCTCTACGAGCGGGGGCGGGTGATCGCGGAGGACTTCTCCGCCGAGGAGATCGCGGACCGGCTCCGCGACCACCCGGAAGCGGTGGCCTGGCTCGACTTCGACGATCCGGAACTGCCCGACCTGGAGGCCGTCGCGGCCGGGTTCGGGCTGCACCCGCTCGCCGTCGAGGACGCCGTGCACGATCATCAACGGCCCAAACTCGACCGGTACGCCGACCACCTGTTCGTCAACCTCTACGCGGTCGAGTTCCACGGTGCCGAGAACCCGGGGCTGCGCAAGATCGAGATCAGCGCATTCGTGACGAAACGGGCGCTGATCACCGTACACAAGGCTCCCGGTCATCTGGAGAAGCTGTTGGCGCGCTGGGACGCCGATCCCGCACTGGCCGCGCTCGGCGGGGTGAACTTCCTGGTGTACGGCCTGCTCGACGTCGTCGTGGACACCCAGTACGCGACCGCGCGGGAGATCGACGAGGCGATGGACACCGTCGAGGACCAGATGCTGGAGGAGGGCGGCGCACCGCGGGCCGTGCGCCTGCGCAGCTTCGCGTTGCGCAAGTCGCTGGCCAACCTGCACCGGGTGGTCGCCCCGATGACCGACCTCGTCGACCGGGTCGGCAGGGCCGGGATCGAGCCGGTCGACGACGGCCTGCGGCCCTACTACCGGGACGTCGCGGATCACGCGCAGCGGGCCATGGAACTCACCGAGCACGCCCGCACCCGGATCACCGAGCTGCTCGACGCCGACTCGACCGAGCAGGGCAACGTGCTCAACCAGGTCACCCGCAAGCTCGCTGCCTGGGCCGCGATCATCGCGGTGCCGACCGCGCTCACCGGATTCTTCGGGCAGAACCTGCCGTATCCCGGATACGACAGCCCGGCCGGATTCGTGGCGAGCAGTGTCCTCATTGTTACGTCCGCGATCGGTCTCTACGGGTATCTGAAACACCGCGGCTGGCTGTAACCTCCCCAGAAATCGGGGAGGGTGGATGCTTGCGCTCGTTCTCGGCGCGGTGCGAGCACGAACCGCGCAGGTCCTGACGATTCTGGCGCTGACCGCGGTGGCGACCGCGGTCGCGGCCGCCGGTCCCTGGTTCGCGGTGGCCTCGATCGAGCGCGCGACCGCCACCGACCTGGCCTCGGTCTCCGCCGCGCAGCGCGCGATCTCCATCCGGCAGGGCGCCGACACCGGCGGCGACCTGCCCGGCGCCTTCGAGGCCTTCACCCGGACCGTACGCGAGCGGCTGCCGATCGTTCTCGACGATCCGGTGTACGGTGCGGCCGAACCGCTGACCGTGCACAGCGGCGCCGCCGACCTGGTCATGGTGGCCGCGTACCGGGAGCGGTTCTGCGCGAACGTGCGCCTCGACGGCCCCTGCCCGGCCGCCGCCGGTGACGCCGCAATCAGCCAGGAGTCGGCCCAGCGGCTCGGGATCGGCCGCGGCGATCCGCTGGTGCTGCGCTCCACGGTGGGCAGTGAGCCGGTCAACCTGCGGGTCGTCGCGCTCTACACGATGCTCGAACCGGACGGGCTGTACTGGAGCAACGACCTGTTCCGGGCCGACTCCGGGCTCGACCCGGTCTTCACCCCGGCCGGGTCGTTCACCCACAACCTGCTCCGGACGCCGACACTGGCGTACGACGCGTCGCTGCCGGCCGGGCTGATCCGCGGCGACGGCGGCTTCGACCTGGCCGTCACCCTGCGCCGGGCCGACCAGCAGTTCACCGGCGACCGGCTGCGCATGGTCAGCGGCGCCGGGCCGCTGCTCGACACCCTGGCCCGGGACCGGGCGACGATCATCGACGGCGTCACCCTGGCCGCCGTGCAGACGCTGATCCTGACCTGGTTCGCGATCGGGATGGCCGGCCGCTACACCGGGCGGGACCGGCGGCCGGACGTGGCGCTGCTCAAACTCCGCGGGGTGGGGCGGTTGCGTACGCTGCGGCTGCTCTGGGGCCAGCACCTGCTGCCGCTGCTGCTCGGCGCCCTGGCCGGCGCCCCGATCGGCTTCCTGCTCGCCCGATGGCTGGCCGGCCCGGTGACCGGGGCGGCGGCCCGGCAGGAGGCGCTGCTGCTCTCCGGCGCGGCGGTGGCGGCCGTGCTGGTCGGCGGCCTGCTGGTGCTGGCCGCCGTGGAGGTCGCGGTGCTGCGGCTGCCGGTGCTCCAGCTGCTGCAGCGCGCCACCGGCAACCGCGCCGACTGGCTGGCCGGGCTCGCCGACCTGGCCCTGATCGCGGTCGCCGTGGCGGCGATCTACCAGGCCCGCACCGGTGGCCCGGACAGCGGGCTGGCGATGGCCGCGCCCGGCCTGTTCGCGCTGGCCGTCGGGCTGCTGCTGGCCCGGACGGTGAGCCGCGCCGCGAGCCGGGCCGGCGGCGCCGGGCTGCGGGCCGGCCGGCTGCGGTTCGGCCTCACCGCCGTGCGGGTGGCCCGGCAACCCGGGACCGACCGGGTGTTCGCCCTGATCGTGGTGGCGGTCGCGCTCTTCGTCACGGCGGCCGGCGCCTGGAACGGGGAGCGGGTCGCCCGCGAGCAGCGCAGCACGGTCGAGCTGGGCGCGCCGCGGGTCCTCACCGTGCAGGTCTCGAACCGGACCGCCCTGATGCACGCGGTGCGCACCGTCGACCCGGGCGGGCGCGAGGCGATGGCTGTCGCGGTGGACTCCGCGGGCTCGCCGCCGGTGCTGGCGGTGGACAGCGCCCGCTACGCGGCGGTCACCGGCCAGGAGCCGGTCCTGGCCGCGGGAGACGCGGACGCGGGTGGCTTCCCGCTGGTCACCGGCGAGCGGCTGGCCGCCCGGGTGAACAAGGCCGGCGACGGGATCGCGACTCTCCACCTCTACCTGCTGCACGAGGCGACCGGGGCGCCGGTGATCGCGCGGTTCGGCGTGCTGCCGCCGGGCGAGCGGACCGTCACCGCCACGGTCCGCGGATGCACGGTCGCGCCCGGCTGCCGGATCGTGCGCTGGGAACTGAGCCGTCCGCTGGACGAGCTGCGGTCCGGGGCGCCGGCCTTCGGGACGACGGCTGCCGTACGCG
Source organism: Actinoplanes sp. NPDC024001 (assembly GCF_040638955.1). Lineage (NCBI taxonomy): Bacteria > Bacillati > Actinomycetota > Actinomycetes > Micromonosporales > Micromonosporaceae > Actinoplanes > Actinoplanes sp. NPDC024001. Next base: position 632 of record NZ_JBEZZB010000230.1, on the reverse strand, counting down.
GGCTCGACCAGGTGGACCCGGCCGCGCCGATCCTGACCGGCGAGCAGCTGGGCGACATCGCGCGCTGGCGCGCGGCCAACGGCGGCGCGGCCGTGGACGTCTCCGCCGGCGACGGCGAGCTGCGGCTCGGCGGTGACCGCAACGCCACCGCGCTGCCGCAGACGCCGGTCGGGGCGTGGGCGATCGACACCGCGCTGCCGCTGCCGATCGCGCCGGCCGGCCTGGACCCCGAGTCGTGGCGGCTCGACGACCCGTCGCTGTTCACCTTCGGCGGCGGGGCGATCCCGGTCCGGCCGGTCGACGGGACCACGGTGCTGCCGGTGCTCGGGCGGATGGGCGTACTGGTCGATCTGGAGGCGACCCGGCGGCTGGCCGCCGAGGCCGACCCACCGGCTGATTTCCAGGTCTGGCTGGCCGCCGACGCCCGGCCCGGCATCGTGGACGACCTGGCCGCGGCCGGGCTGGACGTCATCTCCGACGAGACGGTCAGCCAGCGAGCCGCGCAACTCGGCGACCAGGGCCCGGCCGCGGTCGTCCGGTTCGGCCTGCTGGCCGGCGTGGCCGCGCTGCTGCTGGCGGCGGCCGCCATCGCGGTGGCCGCCGCGGTCGACCGGGACAGCCTCAGCGAGCAG
>NZ_JBEZZB010000229.1:0-12924 GCF_040638955.1 Actinoplanes sp. NPDC024001 | reverse complement strand
CGCGGGCCAGCGCGGCCAGGTGCACCACGGCGGAGAGGCCGGGGTGGGCCTGCGCGCCGTCGAGCAGCGCGCCGGCGTGCCGCAGCCCGCGCCGGTGGCTGCGGAACGGCACCCCGCCGATGGTGGCGCGGCCGCTGGTCGGCGCGTCCAGGCCGAGCAGGACGCGCAGGGTGGTGGTCTTGCCGGCGCCGTTCGGGCCGAGGAACCCGGTGACCCGGCCGGGGTGGACGGTGAACGACAGGCCGGACACCGCGGTGGTGCGGCCGTACCGTTTGATCAGCTGGTCGACGTGAATCATGCCGATCACTGTTCCGGGGAGCGGGGCGCTCGGTCATCGGACCGCGGAACCCCTCGGTGCCGACCGTGGTAGTCGGCCCGTGGTCCGATGCTGCCGCCCCGGGCCCGCCGATAGTCTCGGGCGATGTTCGGTGCACCGGGCGCCTGGGTGGCGCTGCTCTGGTCGGCCGCGGCGTTCAGCGCGCTGCGCGGCTATTCCGGCGTGCCCGGCATGCCGTCCGGGATGCCGGCGCGGCCCGCCTGGTGCTGGGCGCTGGTGGTGGCCGCGGTGGTGACCGGGCTGGGCGCGAGCGCGCTGGTGCGCCGCCGCCCGCTGGCCGCGCTCCATCTGCTGGTGGTCTCCGCCGTGGTGCTCGTCATCGCGGTCGGTGCGGACGGCATCGCCGGTGATCCCGACCAGGCGGTGGCGCTGTTCCTGTTCGCCGCGGGGGTGGTGCTGGCCCGGGTGGTCGTCGTGCTCCCGCCCTGGGCGTGGGCCGCCGCGCTCGTGCCGATGCTCGCCGCCCTGCCGGTGAGCACGGTGCTGCGGGCGGTGCTGGGGCAGCCCGATCCCGCCGGCGACGTGAGCCTGCGGTTGGAGGGGACCGACTGGCTGGCCTTCGCGGTGCTGCCCACCCTGGTCGCGGGGCTGCTCGGGTTCTCCGTCCGGCAGGCCCGCGACTATGCCCGGCGGCTCAGCGAGCAGGCCGCCGAGCAGGCCGTGGTGGCCGAGCGGCTGCGGATCTCCCGGGAGCTGCACGACCACGTCGCGCACAGCGTCGGCGTCATCGCGCTGCAGGCCGGCGCGGCCGCCCGGGTGATGGACACCCAGCCGGAGCGGGCGCGAGAGGCGATGCGGGCGATCGAGACGACCAGCCGCGACACCCTGTCCGGGCTGCGCCGGATGCTCGGCGGGCTGCGCGAGCCGGGCGAGGCGGCGGCGCCGTTGCAGCCGGCGCCCGGCCTGGCCGACGTCGGCGAGCTGGTCGGCGCCGCGCGGGCGGCCGGGGTGGCGGTCGATCTGACGTGGAGCGGCGAGCAGCGGGCGCTCTCCGCGGAGGTGGAGCTCTCCGCCTACCGGATCATCCAGGAGTCGCTCACCAACGTGCTGCGGCACGCGGCCGCCGCCACCTGCCGGGTGTCGGTCGACTACCGGCCGGCCGAGCTGGCGATCGAGGTGGTCGACGACGGCGTCGGCGGTGACCCGTCCGGCGGCTTCGGGCTGGTCGGCCTGCGCGAGCGGGTCGCGCTGGTCGACGGCACGATCACGGCGGGCTCGCGGCCGGGCGGCGGCTTCGCGGTGGCGGCCCGGCTGCCGGCCGGGGCGGCATGAGCGTCCGGGTTCTGCTCGCCGACGACCACGCGCTGATCCGCAGCGCCCTGCAGATGGTGCTGGCCGACGCCGACGACATCGAGGTGGCCGGTGAGGCCGGGTCCGGCACCGAGGCGGTGCGCCTGACCGCCGAGCTGCGGCCGGATGTGGTGCTGATGGACATCCGGATGCCCGGTCTGGACGGCATCGAGGCGACCCGCCGGATCACCGCCGAGCCGGGCGGGCCGCGCGTCGTCGTGCTCACCACGTTCGACGACGATGAGTATGTGTATGGCGCGCTGCGCGCCGGCGCCTCCGGCTTCCTGGTCAAGGACATGGCGCTGGAGGAGATCGTCGCCGCGATCCGGGTGGTCGCCACCGGCGACGCACTGATCGCTCCGAGCGTGACCCGCCGCCTCATCGAGATGGTCGCTCGGCAGCCGGAGCCCGGGGCGGCGGCGGTGGCTCCGGTCGAGCTGGGCGGGATCACCGGCCGCGAGCGCGAGGTGCTGACGCTGATCGCGCAGGGCGCCACGAACGCGGAGATCGCGGCGCGGATGCACATCACGATGCCGACGGTGAAGAGCTATGTCGGCCGGCTGATGACCAAACTGTCGGCCCGCGACCGGGTCCAGCTGGTCATCGTGGCCTACCGGGCAGGGCTGGTCACCCCCTGAGCCGCCGCGCGCTGACCCAGGCGCATGCCGCCGCGCGGCGAGCCTCCGGCCGTGTGCCGCCGCGCGGCAGTGTCTCCGGTTGCATGCCGCCGCGCGGCGTGTCTCCGGTTGCATGCGGCCGCGCGCGGTGACTTCGGTCGCAGCGTGCCGGCGGGTGGTCACGAAGGGCAGGGCTGTCCGGTCTTTCGGGTGGTCAGGTCCGGCCGAGTCGCGAGAGAAGAGCGGGAGCACCGGGTTTCAGGCGGCCCCCAGGGGTATGCGCCAAGCAGAGCGTGGCTGGTCCCACCCGCCGCCGGACCGCGACCGGGAAGGCCCGATCAGCTGAGCAGCCCGGCGTAGGCATCAGCTGAGCAGCTCGGCGTAGGCGTCCTGGAGCGCCTGGCAGGGGCTGACACCCAGCTCGTCGCGCAGCAGGGCCCGCACGTGCTGGTAGGCCGCGAGCGCCTCGGCCACGTTGCCGCGGGCCGCGAGCGCGCGCATCAGCAGCAGATGCCCGGTCTCGCGCATCGGCGCCAGCTCCAGCAGTTCCCGGGCCGCGCGCTCGGCAGCCGGCAGCTCCGGGCCGGCGATCTCCAGGCAGGCCGTTCCGTAGCATTCGAGCGCCCGGGCCCGCGCGTCCGCGAGGCGCCGCCGCCACGACTCGGCCCACGGCGCGTCGGTCTCCGGCAGGAACCGGCGGCGGGCCACGAACTGCGCGGTCAGCGACACCGTCCAGGCCCGACGCCAGTCGCGCAGCGCGATCGACGACTCGGCCGCGTGCACCGCGGCCAGGGCGGTCCGGACGTCGACGTGGGCCGGTGACGGCAGCCGCAGCGACAGGCCGGCCCGGCCCGGCAGGACGTCCGGCCCGACGACCGCACGTACCTTCGAGATGACGACGCTCAGCGCGGCGCCCGCCGAGGCCGGTGGGTTGTCGCCCCACAGGGCGTCGACCAGGGTGTCGCGGCTGACCGGCTGGGCGTCCGCGACGGCGAGGTAGGCGAAGAGCAGGCGGCCCTGCCGCCCGGGCAGGGCCTGGTCGACGCGCCGCCCGCCGAGCTCCACGGCGAACGGCCCGCAGAGCTGCACCCGGCTCGACTGGGCCATGTCTTCAGAAGGTACCGACGCGGAGGGAATCCATGACCCGTCAGGTTCGCTGCGAATGCGGTTACACGGCCCGCGCCGACTCCGACGACGCCGTCATCGCGATGGTGCTCACCCATTTGGAGACCGACCATCCGGACCTGGTCGGCACCGAGACCGCCGAGGACATCCGCGGCTGGATCGAGCTGTTGCCGGACTGACACGCCAAGGTTGCGCCAAGGCGGCGCCAACCCCGGCCGGACACGCTGACCGGCATGACTGAACTGCAGCAGGACCGACTCGACGAACTACTGGGCCGCTTCGTCGCCGATCTCGGTGCGACGATCTCGGCCGGCAACGTGGCCATCGGCGACAAGCTCGGCCTCTACCGGGCGCTGGCCGAGGCGGGACCGTTCACCCCGGAGGAGCTGGCCGACTACACCGGGACCGCGGAACGTTACGTCCGGGAGTGGCTGCCCGGGCAGGCGGCCGGCGGACACCTGTCGTACGACGAGGCGGCGGGCACCTACTCGATGACCGCCGAGCAGGCGTACGCCTTCGCCGACCCGGACGGCCCGGCGCTGCCGGGCGCGTTCCAGCTGGCCGTGGCGTGCCTGACCGACTCCCCGAAGATCCTCGACGCGTTCCGCACCGGTGCCGGGGTGGCGTGGGGCGACCACCACCCGGACGTCTACACCGGCTGCGAGCGGTTCTTCCGTCCGGGCTACGCGGCCAACCTGGTCAGTTCCTGGGTTCCCGCGGTGCCCGGGCTCGGCGACCGGTTGACCGCCGGCATCCCGGTCGCCGACGTGGGGTGCGGCCTGGGCGCCTCCACCCGGCTGCTCGCCGAGGCGTTCCCGGCGTCGGCCTGCACCGGGTTCGACGCGCACGAGCACTCCATCGAGCTGGCCCGCAAGGCGGCGAGCCCGTGCGCCTTCGAGGTGGCGAGCGCGCAGGACTTCCCGGGCACCGGTTACGGCCTGGTCGCCACCTTCGACTGCCTGCACGACATGGGCGACCCGGTCGGCGCCGCCCGGCACATCCACGACGCCCTGGCCGACGACGGCTGGTGGCTGATCGTGGAGCCGTTCGCGGGCGCCTCGCCGGGGGAGAACCTGAACCCGGTCGGCCGGGTCTACTACTCCTTCTCCACCTTCCTGTGCGTGCCGCACGCTGTCTCGGAGGGCGCCGCGGACGCGCTGGGCAACCAGGCCGGCGAGGCGGCGATCGGCGCGGTGGTCCGGGAGGCCGGCTTCCGCACGTTCCGGCGGGTCGCCGAGACCCCGTTCAACCTGATCTACGTCGCGCGGCGATGAGGGTTTCCCGGGCGGCCGGCCGCCCGGGAAACCGTGTGCCGTCAATCCCGGGCCGGCGCGATGTTGTGGTTGAGCCGCAGCAGGTTGGCCGGGTCGACCCGCCGCTTCAGGTGGCGCAGCCGGCGGTGGACGTCCGGCCGGTACGCGTGGCGCACCGCGTCCGCCGACGCCTCGTCGACGCTCATGAAGTTGATGTAGCTGCCGCCCGTGCTCCACGGCCGCAACGCCCGGATGATCTCGGCCTCGGCGGCGCGGGTGGCGGCCGCCTGGTCCGGCCCGGCGATACTCGCGATGAACAGCGTGAACGCCGCGTCGCGGTGCGAGACCGCGCTCGGGTGCCGGGGCGGGCGGGCCAGCGCGCCGCCGAGGTGCCGCACCTCCACCATGGTGATCGGGAACGGCGCGTCCGGGCCGGCGGCGGCGAGCAGCGCGTCGACCGTGTCGCCGGAGAGTTCCCGCAGCAGCGCGGTGCGCTCGTAGGCGGGGATCGGGTCCACCGGGTCGCTGTGGATCGCCGGGAACGCCGCGTACGGCTGCTCGGCCACCATGTCCATGATCGGCGCCGCGGCCTCCCGCAGCGGCCGGACCAGCGCGGCGCCGGCCGCGGCCTCGCCGCTCCAGGCGATGCGCAGGCTCGCCACCGACTGGCCGCGCAGCGGCGGCGGGAACGACGGCAGGTCCGGGATGCGCATCAGCGCCACCGACGACGACATCGCGTCCGGCACGGTGCGGACCCAGCGACGGTACGCGTGCAGCAGCCGTCCCGCGTCGGCCCCGGCGAACAGGATCGACCCGCCGTAGAACGAGGTGACCGGGAACAGGCCGAACTCGACGGCGGTGACCACGCCGAAGTTGCTCTTGCCGCCGCGCAGCCCGAAGAACAGCTCCGGGTCGGACTTGGCGGTCACCGTCCGCAGCCGCCCGTCGGCGGTCACCACGTCGATGCTGCGCACGTGGTCGGCGGCGTAGCCGTACCGGCGGCCCAGGGTCGGGCTCAGGCCACCGCCGAGGGTGTAGCCGACCACGCCGACGATCGGCGTCGACCCGTTGAGCGGCGCCAGGCCGGCCGGCGCCGCCTTCTCGACGACGTGCTGCCACAGCGCTCCGGCCTCGGCCCGGGCCAGCCGCCGGCGGGCGTCGACCGTGACGCCCCGCAGCGCCCGCGTGGTGATCAGCACCGCGTCCCGGCCGATCGGCACGGACGGCTGGTGCCCGGTGGCGAGGACCGCGATCGGGGCGCCCCGTTTCGCCGCGATCCGCACCGCGATCTGCACGTCACCGGCGGTCTCGGCGGCGATGATCAGGCCCGGGTCGGGGACCTGCACCAGGTTGTAGGTCTTGATCTCCTCGGCGTACCCGGGATCGCCGGGCAGCAGGGCGCGGCCGCGCAGGCCGCGCGGGGTGTGCGCGGCGGCCTCGGCGACGTCGCCGGTGGTGAAGGGCGCCAGCAGCGCGCTCGCGCCGATCGCCGTGCCCAGGCCGAGCACGGTACGCCGATCCACTTGCTCCATGGTGAGTTGCTCCGTTCCCTGTCGTTGACTCCTGAAGGGAACCGGGCCGCTGTGGACGTCGCGTCGACGTCCTGTCGACGCGCCTATGATCGGGCGATGCTGCAGCGGTACGACGAGCGCAACGCCGACATCCGTTACTGGGTCAACGGCCGGCTGCTGCACCGCGACGAGCCGGGGCTGTCCCCGTTCGACTCGGTGGTGCAGGGCGGCGACGCGGTGTGGGAGGGACTGCGCCTCTACCGGGGTGCGATCTTCGGGCTGACCGAGCACCTGGCCCGGCTGCGCCGTTCCGCGCTCGCGCTCGGTTTCGCCGGCATCCCCGGCGACGACGCGATCATCGAGGCGATCGCCGCCACCCTGCGGGCCAACGAGATGACCGACGGCGTGCACATCCGCCTCACGCTGACCCGTGGGGTGAAGGTCACCAGCGGGATGGATCCGCGGCTGAACCGCTCCGGGCCGACGCTGATCGTGCTGGCCGAGCACAAGGCGCCGGTCTACGACACCACCGGCCTGCGGCTGGCCACGGCGAGCGTGCGCCGGCCCGCGCCCGACGTGCTGGACCCGAAGATCCACCACAACAACCTGCTGAACTCGATCCTGGCGAGGATCGAGGCGAACGCGGCCGGCGCCGACGACGCGCTCATGCTCGACCAGCGCGGCTTCGTCGCCGAGACCAACGCCACCCACCTGTTCGCGGTGATCGGCGAGGGCCTGGTCACGCCGACCACGGCGGCCTGCCCCGAGGGCATCACCCGGCAGACCGTGCTGGACCTGGCCGCCGTGCACCGGATCCCGGCGGTGGTGCGCGACGTGTCGCTCACCGAGATGTATGCCGCGGACGAGGTCTTCTGCACCGGCACCATGGGCGAGATCGCCGCGGTGACGGTGATCGACGGCCGGCCGATCGGCCACCGCGGGGTGGGCCCGCTCACCGCCCGGCTCGCGAAGATCTACCAGGAGCACGCCGCCACGCACGGCGTCCGCGTTCTATAGCCGGTGCTCGGCGAGCTCCTCGTAGTAGGGGCGGGCCGCCTCGACCAGCGGCCTCAGCCGGGCGGGAACCACCGCCGGGGACGGGTCGTAGGGGGCGAAGCCGGTGGACGCGCGCACCGCGGCGTACCAGAAAGGCGCCCACACGCCGTCGGAGTCGCGCGGGCCCGGCGCCCAGGAGAGCATCGCCGGGTCGAAGGCGAAGCCGAGACCGGCGCAGAGGCGCCGCAGCGTGGTCTCCGGATCGCGCAGCACGTCCGCGGCGTCCACCACCGGCCCGCCGTAGGCGCGGAAGATCTCGGCCTGCTGCGGATAGCCCAGGTCGGCCAGGGTGGGCTCGCCGCGGACCCGCGCGTAGGACGCGACCACGTGCTCGGGGTCGCGGATCAGGAAGGCGTGGGTGAGCTTGCCGAGCCAGTCCCGGCCGATCTGCGGCAGCAGGTGATGGGCCATGTGTTTCTGGTAGTGCACCGCGGGGTCGCCGGGCAGCGGCCCGGTCAGGGCGGCGGCCACCTCCGGCCAGCTGGTCGGCTGGGACGCCAGGATCTGCTCCCGGCCCGGGTGGTCGATGCCGGTGACCGCCAGGTAGTGGGCGTAGAGCGGCTCGTCGGCCACCACGGTGTCGGCGCGCGACTCGAAACTGCGCATCATCGCGGTCGAGATGTTGCGCGGCCCCGACCACATCGCCACCCTGATCGTCATCGGACCCGGGTCAGCTCCAGGACCGGGATCACCCGGATGCCGGCGGTCCGGCTCGCGTAGTCGGCGAAGCCCGGGTAGCGGCGGGCCTGTTCGTCGAAGACCCGGTCGCGTTCCTCGCCGGTCAGTTCCTTCACGGTGATCGGAAACGTCTCGGTGCCGACCTCGGCGGTCGCCTCGCCGGCAGCGAGCAGGTTGTGGTACCACTGCGGGTTCGTCGGCGCGCCGCCCTTGGACGCGATGACGTACATGATGTCGCGGTCGGTCTCGTGCGGCAGGAACATCAGCGGTGAGATGAGCTCGCGACCGCTCTTGCGGCCCCGGTGGTGCACCACGATCATCGGTGCGCCCTCGAAGGGGCCGCCGACGCGGCCCTGGTTCGCGCGGAACTCGGCGATGATCTTCGCGTTCCAGTCATCCATGGGTTGGAGTCAACCACGGGTGTAGATCAGCGGACACTTTTCTGTCGCATTCGGGCCTACCGTGCGGGCATGTCCGAGTTCCGTAAAGACTGTGATCCGGTCGACGCGCTCGACTTCCGGCCCGACGAGTCCCAGCCCATCGGCTATCTGCTCGACCTGTCCGTCGCCGGCGCCGCGGTGCCGCCCGAGCTCAAGGTCGCGGTGCCGACCGACGTGACCGCGCAACAGTCGCCCGGCGCCGGGATTCGGCTGACCCCGGCGGTGGCGGTGCTCGGCAGCGTCTACTGGTCGACCCGGCCGGGTGATCCGATCCGGCTGTTCGCCTACGCCGAGGCCGGGGTCGCGCGGCGCCTGGCGGCCCTGCGTGACCAGGCCACACAGGACCAGATCATCCGCGTGGCGCTGGTCGTCTACGACTGCGACCACCGGAGCGGCACCTACTTCACCGAGTTCCAGACCCTCACCGGGTCGGCGCCGGCCGGCACGCCGCCGGGACCGGAGACGGATCCGGCCGCACCGGCTGCGCCGGTGTTCGGCCGGCTGGGACGTGACGGCCTGCTGGTGGCTGAGGATCATGAGGATCTCACCCCCGACGTACGGGTCCACGCGGTCCAGTTCGAGCTGGTGCCGATGCCGGCGCCCCGTGCCCAGCAGATCATGCTCCAGCCGCAGCCGGGCGCGAAGGTCGTCAAGGAGTTCGGTCTGCCGTCGCGGTCACGGCCATAGCAGCTCCGTCACCCACCCGCTGCCGTCCCGGCGGTAGCGCAGGCGGACGTGCCGGCGGTCCCGGTCACCCTGCCAGAACTCCACCGTGGACGCGGTGACGGCGTAGACGGTGTGCTCGGCGCTGAGCGTGCCCGGCTCCTGCTCGACGGTCCGCTCGGCGGCGGTGAAGGCGCGTTCCAGGTCGGCCGGGCCGGCGAGCACCCGGCTCTGCCGACTGGCCAGGGCGGCCGCCCGGGAGGCGGGGGACCGGGCCAGGAAGTCGCCGGCCGACGTCGCGGCGTCCAGGGCGGCGACCGTTCCGCGTACCCGGACCTGCCGGCCCTGCTCGCGCCAGTAGAACCCGAGCGCGGCGGCCGGGTTAGCGTCCAGCTGCCGGCCTTTCGGGCTGGTCGCGTCGGTGGCGAACTGCCAGCCGCGCTCGTCGGCCTCCCGCAGGATCAGCACCCGGCTGTCCGGCAGCCCGTCGGCGTCCACCGTACTCAGAGTCATCACGTGCGGCTCGGTCACGCCGGCCGCGACCGCCTCGCCGAACCAGGCGGCGAACAGCTCGTGCGGGTCGTCCGGGGCGCCGGCGGTGCGGAACGAGGGCAGCGGCCGGGCGAAGACCGGCAGGCCGCGCAGCAGGTCACGAATGCTCACCCGGGTGATCCTGCCCCAGGCGGGCGTGGCCCGGCGGGAACCGGCGCCCGCGTCTGGCAAGATCCTCAGGTGCGTTGGGCTGAGGAATTCGACACGTCCGTGCTGACCGAGCGGCAGCGGCGGATCCTGACCGTCATCCGGGACTGGGCGGTGAAGCACGGCCACGCGCCGTCCACCCGGGAGATCGCGGACGCGGTCGGCCTGGCCTCGACCTCCTCGGTCAGCCGCCACCTGCAGGTCCTGGAGGAGCTCGGGTTCCTGCGCCGCGGGCGGACCGTGACCCGGCCGATCGACGTCCGGATGTATCTGGAGCCGGCCACCCGGGAGGCGGGGAACTCCTCGACGGTCGGTGTGCCGCTGGTCGGCACGATCGCCGCCGGCACCCCGATCCTGGCCGAGGAGGAGACCGGCGAGCTGCTCGACCTGCCCCGCGACCTGGTCGGCCGGGGCACCCTGTTCTGCCTGCGGGTGCAGGGCGACTCGATGGTCGACGCGGCGATCTGCGACGGCGACATCGTGGTGGTACGCCAACAGCACGAGGCGTACAACGGCGAGATCGTGGCCGCGATGATCGACGAGGAGGCCACCGTCAAGGTCTACCGGCGGCGCGGCGGGCACGTGGTGCTGGAGCCGCGCAACCCGGCGTACGAGCCGATCGACGGCGACCGCGCGGTGATCCTCGGCAAGGTGGTCTCGGTGCTCCGGCGCATCTAGATGTTATGAACATCCAGATGTTGCGAGTATCTTGATGCGGTGACCGCAGCAAGGAACTCCCGATGGCCCGGCTGACCCGGGTGCAGCAGCAGGCCCGCACCAGGGCGGCCGTGCTCGCCGCCGCCGCGCGCGAGTTCGTCGAGCACGGCTATGCGGACGCGAAGGTGGACCGCATCGCCGAGCGGGCCGAGCTGACCCGCGGGGCGGTGTACTCGAACTTCCCCGGCAAACGATCCCTCTACCTGGCCGTGCTCCTGGAGATCGCGCGGAACCGGCCGTCCGCGGCGAGCCCCGCGCCGCCCGCCGACGTCGCCGCGGCCGCCGAGGCGTTCGCCCGCACCTGGCTGGAGCGGCTGCCGCTGACCGGGGACACCGCGGCCGGCGCCCGGCTGCGCGGGCACTCGGTGACCGGGGTCTTCGACGACGAGCCCGGGCGGGCCGCCATGGCCGGGCTCGCCCAGCTGGAGAGCCTGCTGCTGGCGCTGCGGCTGGAGTCGTCGCGGCCGCGCGAGGCCCGCCGGGTGCGCCTCGCCGAGCTGATCCTCACGCTGCTGCACGGGGCCGACCACCTGGCCCAGTCGGCGCCCGGCTTCGGCGACCCGTTCGACGTGACCCGCGCCTGCCGTTACCTGGCCGCGATGGAGGCGCCGGACCGGTGGGACCCGCCGCACCTGCCGTACATTCCGGCGGCGCGCCCCGGCCGGCAGGCGTGGGCGCCGCCCGCCGAGATGACCGACGCGCTCACCGACGGCCCGGTCGGCTGCGCCGGCGACGGCGTCGTGGTGATCCTCGGCGCCGCCCGGCTGGGCATGGCCGAGGAGGCGGTCCGGGCGGCCCGGCCCGGCGAGCCGGTCACCATCGCCGCGGTGACCAGCACCCCGGCCGAGATCGGCGCGCTGGTCCGGCTGCGGATCACCGACCTGGCCGGGAGCCTGCGGCGGGTGTTCGGCCCGGCCGGCACAGCGGTGCGGCTGATCCTCGACGAGGAGGGCCTGCTCGCCGCGGCGGCCGGGGTGGACGCGGCGGACGACACCGAGGCCGCCGTGCGGATCGGCGACGGGGAGATCGTCGCGCGGGCGGACGGCCGGGGCGCCGGCCACGCGGCCGCGATCGCGACGGGAGAGCGATGAGCCAGGACACCGTGCTGCACACGCTGCGCTGCATCGGGTTCGCCGAGCTGGCGCGGGTCGCCGACGCGAGCGGGCTCGACCAGGCGGACACCGAGTCGCACCTGATCGACCTCGCGGTGGACGGGTTCGTCACCCGGACCACGGGGGAGTTCGGCGGCGGGTGGGGCCTGACCGAGGCCGGTCGCGCCGAGGACGCCCGGCGGATCTCGGCGGAACTCGACCGGGCCGGCGCACGGGAGGCGGTCGCCGCGGCGTACGAGAGCTTTCTGATCCTGAACCCGGAGCTGCTGGAGCTGTGCTCGGCGGCGCTGGACGCCTCGGCCGACCCCGGCCTCGCGGGCCGGGTGCTGGCCCGGTTCGCCGACCTGGACCGGCGCGCCGAGCCGGTCTGCGCGGATCTGCGCGCGGCCCTGCCGCGTTTCGGCCGCTATCGGGTACGCCTGACGACCGCCCTCGACCGGGCCCGCGACGGCGCCCCGCGGTATCTGGCCGAGACCACCGACTCGTATCACAGCGTGTGGTTCCAGCTGCACGAGGACCTGCTCGCCACCCTCGGCATCCCGCGATGAGCCACCTCCACCGGCTGGACGCGCACGCGGGGGAGCCGGCCGCCGTGATCGGCGCCAAGGCCCACGGCCTCAACGAGCTGCTGCGCCTCGGCCTGCCCGTCCCGCCCGGCTTCGTGATCGGCGCCGCGGCCTGCCGGGAGTTCCTGCGCGACGGGAGCTTTCCGGACGGTCTCGGCGCGGCGCTGGCCACGCTCGGGGCGCCGCTGGTGGCGGTCCGGTCCGGCGCCGCCGTGTCGATGCCCGGCATGATGGACACCGTCCTCGGAGTCGCGCCCGGCGACGTCCGGGCCGCCGTGGAGGCGGTGTTCTCGTCGTGGCGCACCCCGCGCGCCGTCACCTACCGGGAGCTGCACGGCATCGCGCACGACCTGGGCACCGCGGTGATCGTGCAGGCCATGGTGCACGGCGACCGCGATCAGCGCAGCGGGAGCGGGGTCGCGTTCAGCCGGGATCCGAGCACCGGCTCGCGGGAGTTCTTCGGCGACGTCCTGTTCGGGCGGCCGGGCACCGACGTGGTGAGCGGCGAGCACGCCACCCGGCCGCTGGCGGAGCTCGCCGAGCGGGAGCCGGCGGTGTGGGCGGAGCTGTCCGCGGCGTTGCGGCGGCTGGAGTCGCACTACCGGGACGCCTGCCATGTGGAGTTCACGGTCGAGTCGGGCCGGCTGTGGTTTCTGCAGGTGCGCGCCGGTGGACTGGTCGGGCGGGCGGCGGTGCGGGTGGCGGTCGACCTGGCCGACGAGCGGGTCATCGACCGGCGGACGGCGGTGGGGCGGGTCAGCGAACGGGATCTGCGCGCCGCCCGTACCCCGCGGATCCGTGCCGGCGCCGGGCTGGACGTGCTCGCCCGCGGCCGGGGCGCCGGGCCCGGCGTCGCGGCC
>NZ_JBEZZB010000228.1:0-12976 GCF_040638955.1 Actinoplanes sp. NPDC024001 | reverse complement strand
CCGGCGCCGGACATGGCGAGGGCGCCGGCGGCCAGCAGCCGGACCCACCGATCGCGTCGCATCCACTCCCCCTCGGTCCCACGGCGATGCCGGCCGGCCTGCTCGGTGGTGCAACGAGCGGGTGGGCGCCGCTGGTGACGGCTATACCGGACGGCAAGGAACAACGCGACGTTCTATCGCAGAGCGGCCCAAGGAAGGCGATTCCCTATGGAATTCGCCGGAAAGAGGCCTGCGGTCTGGCTCGTGAAGGCCGCAGCCCGGGCCGGTCTCCAAACGCAGCCCGTCCGGCTTGGCCGGGAGTGCGGAGGCTGGAGTCGGACCGAGGTTGAGAGGCTTCGGGTCAGGCGGAGGTGCAGAGGCTGCGGGTTAGGCAAGCGGTGCTGAGCCTCCGATTAGGCCAACGGTGCGCAGCCCTGCCGGCCACGCAGGCGTTGCGGCGCCTGCGGGTTGAGCCGGCGGTGCGCAGACTGCCGGCCAGGCCGGTGTTGCGGAGTCTGCGAGCTGAGCAGGCAGTCCGCAGCCTGCGGGTGGGTGAGAGCGGTGCCCGGGTCAGGGTGGGGGTGCGGCGGCGGCCTCGGAGGGGGTGGAGGTGGCGACCGCGCGGCCGGTTCGGGCGGCGCCGATGATGACGACGGCGACGCCGAGGAGCAGCAGGGCCAAGCCGGGGAGGGAGCTCATCCGGGGGGTCTGGCCCAGCCAGGCCCAGGCGAGCAGGGCCGCGCCGGGCACCTCCAGCAGGATGAGCACGCTGACCGTGGTGGCCGAGGTGTGCTGCAGGGCGTAGTTGAACATCGAGTGGCCCAGCAGCTGGGCGCCGACGACGATGGCGAGGATCGCGGCCCAGGTCGCGCCGTTGTAGCCGGTCAGGTCGATGCCGCCGGCCAGGCAGACGATCAGCAGGAGCAGCGCGCAGGTGCCGTAGCAGATCCAGGTGTACGTGGTGGTGCTCAGCGCGGTCCGGGCTCGCTCACCCAGCGCGGTGTAGACGGCCGCGGCGATCGCGCCCAGCAGGGCCAGCACGTCGGCTACCACCGCCTGAGTGGAGACGCCCAGGTCGGCGCCGGTGGCCCAGGCCGCGCCGGCCACCGCCAGCGCGATGCCGAACCAGCCGGCCGCGGACGGGCGCCGGCCCTGCGCCGCGGCGATCAAGCCCTGCCAGACCGGCTGGGTGGCGACCAGCGCGGTGGCCGTGGCCACCGAACCGAGCTGGACACTCGGCATCCAGGTGGCGAAGTGGGCGGCCAGCGCCACGCCGGCCAGCACGCAGAAGACGCCCTCCCGCCGCCGCGGGCCGCGCAGCACGTCACGGATCTCGGCGCGACGGGAGATGAGTGCCAGCGGGGTGAGGGCGACGGTGGCGAGCCCGTTGCGCCAGAACGCGACGGCGAGGGCGGGGGCCGCCGCGAACGCGATCAGCGGCGCCGACGAGGAGACGGCGAGCACCGCCACGAGCAGGGCAGCCGTCGTCGCCGGGGGTGGAACCGTGTGCGGTGAGCGCATATTCATCCCCGGCCGTCGCTTCTTGCACAGTCGAGCGTCACTGTTTGTCGACGTCTATTGGCGGAGAGTGACGCAGTCGATACAGTCACCGACGGCTCTATGGCCGTTTCAACCCCTCGATGCCCAGGAGGCCGATTTACGTGCCCGCATACCGTGCGGTGGTGTTTGACTTTTTTGGCACGCTGACCCGCTCCGTACAGCGCGGACCACAGCATGCCGACATCGCCCGGGCGCTCGGAGCCGACCCCGACACCCTGGTCGGCGTGCTGGACCGTACCTTCCGGGCCCGGGCCTGCGGGCGTTTCGGCTCGGCGGAAGCCACCCTGCGCTGGGTGATCGAGCAGGCCGGCGGCGACGCGCGGCCGAGCGCCATCCGGGCGGCCATGCCGGCCCGGATCGACGCGCTCCGCGCCGACACCCAACTGCGCCCGGACGCGGTGAGCGCGCTCACCGCGATCCGCAACCGCGGTGTACGCACCGCGGTCGTCAGCGACTGCACCCACGAGCTTCCCGCCTTCCTGCCCGGCCTGCCGGTTGCGCCGCTGCTGGATGCCCAGATCTACTCGGTCGAGCTCGGCGTCTGCAAGCCGGATCCCGAGATCTACCTGGCGGCGTGCGACCGGCTCGGCGTGGCGCCGGCGGATTGCCTCTATGTCGGCGACGGCGGAAGCCACGAACTGACCGGCGCGGCGGCGGTCGGCATGACACCGGTCCGGCTGGCCGCTCCCGACCTGGCCAACCACCTGGTGTTCGATGCGGACACCAACTTCGCCGGTCGCACGGTCCGGTCGCTCACCGAGGTGCTCACCCTGATCGATCACGTCCCGGCCATGGCCTGAGGAGCCTCGGGAGATCGGTGGCGTGGGAGGATGGCGCGGTGAGCTCTGGCGTGCTGGAAGAGGCGATCAAGAAGGCGTCGATCGCCTGGGTCTCGGTCGGCGACGGCCCGGCGTACGCGTTGTGGTGCATGCCGGTGGAGAACGCGCTGGCCGTGGTGAGCGGGCCGGGTGAGCAGCACGCTCCCGGGCTGGCTCAGGCCGAGCGGGCCATCGTGCGGCTGCGCGGCGACCACGGCGGCCTGATCGTGCAGGCCGAAGCGGCGGTCGAGCGGGTGCTGCCCGGCAGCCCCGAGTGGGACGAGATCGCCCCGCAGCTCGCCACGAAGCGGCTGAACGCCTCCGGCACGGCCGAGGACCTGGTGGCCCGCTGGGTGGAGAACGGCTGTGCGCTGGTCAAGCTCGTCCCGGCCGGGGAGTCCGCGGTCGGCACCGCGGAGTTGCCCGCCGAGTCGGCGGCCGCGCCGCCCCGGGAGACGCCGGCCCGGGTCGAGACGCGCCGGCCGTTCCGCCTGCACCGCGTCCGCAAGCGCTGAATCGCCGGCGGAGGCCGGTCAGCCGATGAAGGGCGGGATGGCTATTCGGCCCTCGGCGACCGGCCAGACGTGGCCGGCCACCGTCGCTGCGGTGGTGCTGCCGCCGGCGGCGGTGACCGTGCACTCCAGCAGCGACGGGCGTTTCATCTCGATGCCTTGATGGACCCGGTACGTCGACGTGCCGTCCCCGGGCAGCCACCCCGCAGCGACCAGCCAGACCCCCAGGCCCAGCGCCGCGGAGCCGGTGGCCGGGTCCTCCCACACCGAGGTGCCCGGGACGAACACGCGGGCATGGGCCTCCCCGTCCGCCCAGGCGAACACGCTCAGGTCGGTCACGCCCAGCCGCTCGGCCGCGGGAGTGTCGAGGCGGATGCGGGCGAGCGCTTCCCGTCGTACCGGAAGGAAGAGCCAGTCCAGCCCACAGCCTGCCTCGCGTGGCGTGGCGAGATCTCCACCGGCGTAGTCCTCGGCCGTCAGGCCGAGCATGCTGAGCAGCGGTTTCGGCTCGCGGGAGGAGCCCAACCGGGCTTCGCCGCCGGTGAGCGTGGCCCGGCCCGCGTCGGTGACCTCGACCGGCAGCAGGCCGGCGCCGCACTCCTGGATGACCGGGCCGGCGGCGAACATGCCGCGCCGCATCGCGGTGACCGCCGCGCCGACGCTGGGGTGACCGGCGAACGGCAGCTCGGTCTCGGTCGTGAAGATCCGTGCTCGGTACGTGGCGCCCTCCGCGGTCGGCGGCAGCACGAAAACCGTCTCGGCCAGGTTGAACTCGCGGGCCAGCGTCTGCATCTGATCCGTGCCGAGCTGCTCGGCGCCGAACACGACCGCGAGCGGATTACCGGCGAACGGCCGATCGGTGAACACGTCAACGATCTCGTAGGCCACGGTGGACATGTCCGGACCCTAACCTAATCTGAGGTCGTGACCATGGGGACGAGGGTTTATCTGGCGCGCCTCGCCAGCCTGCCGGTGTTCGACCCCAACGGAGACCGGGTCGGGCGGGTGCGCGACGCGGTCGTCCGCCTGCGCACCACGAACCGCCCGCCGCAGGTGGTCGGCCTGGTCGCCGAGATGGCGCTGCGCCGCCGGATCTTCCTGCCGATCGGGCGCGTGACCAGCATGGACTCGGAAGGCGTCGTGCTCGGCACGGGCAGTCTGAACCTGCGCCGGTTCGAGAAGCGGCCGAACGAGCTGCTGGTGGTGGGAGACCTGCTGGACCGCCGGGTGACCGTGGTCCCCGAGCACGGCGAAGGCCCCGACCACACCGGTGTCGTGGTGGACATCGGGATGGAGCAGAACCGCAACACCGAGTGGATCATCACCCGGATCGCGGTTCGGGAGCACACCGGCCGGCTGACCCGGCGCGGGCACGTCTACCAGGCGGAGTACGACCGGGTCCGCGGCCTGGTCGGCCCGACCGACACACAGGGCACCTCAAACCTGCTCGCGCTGCTCGACCAGATGCGCCCGGCCGACATGGCGAACGCGCTGCAGGATCTGCCGGACGCGCGACGTAACGAGGTGGCCGCCGCGCTCAGCGACCGCAAGCTGGCCGACGTGCTGGAGGAGCTGCCCGAGCACGACCAGGTGGAGATCCTGGCCCGGCTGGACCGGGAACGTGCCGCCGACGTGCTGGAGCGGATGGACCCGGACGACGCGGCCGACCTGCTCGCCGAGCTGCCGAAAGCGGAGCAGGTGGTGCTGCTCGACCTGATGGAGCCGGAGGAGGCGGCGCCGGTCCGGCAGCTGATGAATTACCGGCCGGGCACGGCGGGCAGTGTGATGACCTCCGAGCCGGTGATCCTCACCCCGGACACCACGGTCGCCGAGGCGCTGGCCCGGATCCGCGAACCGGAACTGCATCCGGTGATCGCCGCCCAGGTTTTCGTGGCCCGGGCGCCGAGTGCGACGCCGACCGGGAAATACCTCGGCATGGTGCACTTCCAGCGGCTGCTGCGGGAACCGCCGGCCTCGATCGTCGGCGGCCTGGTGGACAGCGGCATCGAGCCGCTGCGCACCGAGACCGGGCTGTTGGAGATCACCCGGCGGATGGCCACCTACGACCTGATCGCGATGCCGGTGGTCGACTCGGTGCACCGGCTGCTGGGCGCGGTGACCGTCGACGACGTGCTGGACCACTCGCTGCCCCGCGACTGGCGCGACCGTGACGCCTACGACGAGCGAATCCGGGACTCACGCGACCGTGACGCCCACGATGAGGAGCCGGCGCCGTGACCGAGAACCGCCGGGACCGCCTGGACCAGCCCCGCGACCCGGGCCGGGTGCAGCTGCCGAAGTTCGATCCGGAGGCGTTCGGCCGCTGGTCGGAGAGCATCGCGCGGTACATGGGCACGGCGAAGTTCATCGTCTACATGACAGTGCTGATCGCCGCCTGGTTCGCCTGGAACACGCTGGCGCCGGAGCGTCTGCGCTTCGACCCGTACACGTTCACCTTCCTCACGCTGATCCTGTCGCTGCAGGCGTCGTATGCCGCGCCGCTGATCCTGCTGGCGCAGAACCGGCAGGCCGACCGGGACCGCCTCGCCATGGAGGAGGACCGTCGCCGCGCGGCGATGCAGAAGGCCGACACCGAATACCTGGCCCGCGAGATCGCCGCCCTGCGGATCGCCCTCGGCGACGTCGCCACCAGGGACTTCCTGCGTTCCGAGCTGAATCGGGTCGCCGACGAACTGGACGAAGCAGCACTGCGGCGGGAGAAGCGGGCCCGGATGGAGTGGGAGGAGGACCACCCCTGACCTCGACGTAGCATTGCTGGCATGTCCGCTCCTGCATCGACGCTCGAGGACGCGATCCAAGCCGCTCTGGCGACCGTCGACGATCCCGAGATCCGCCGCCCCATCACCGACCTCGGCATGGTCGCGGGCTTCACCGTCAGCGACACCCTCGTCAAGGTCGATCTGCTGCTCACCGTCGCCGGCTGTCCCCTGCGGGACAAGCTGAACAGCGACATCACCGCCGCGCTCACGAAGATCCCCGGCATCGACCGGGTCGAGATCAACTTCGGGGTGATGACCGAGGAACAGCGCAAGGCGCTGCAGACGACCCTGCGCGGCGGCGGCGAGTCCGCGGAGCCGGTCATCCCGTTCGCCCAGCCCGGCTCCCGCACCCGGGTCTACGCGGTGGCCAGCGGCAAGGGCGGCGTCGGCAAGTCCAGCGTCACCGTGAACCTGGCCGCCGCCCTCGCCAAGCGGGGCCTGTCGGTCGGTGTCATCGACGCGGACATCTACGGCCACTCGGTGCCGCGGATGCTCGGCGTCGAGGGCAAGCCGACCCGGGTCGAGGAAATGATCATGCCGCCGCAGTCGCACGGCGTGAAGGTGATCTCGATCGGCATGTTCACCGCGGGCAACGCCGCCGTGGTCTGGCGCGGCCCGATGCTGCACCGGGCGCTCCAGCAGTTCCTCGCCGACGTCTACTGGGGCGACCTGGACGTGCTGCTGCTCGACCTGCCGCCGGGCACCGGCGACGTGGCCATCTCGCTGGCCCAGCTGCTGCCGAACGCGGAGATCCTGGTCGTCACCACCCCGCAGATGGCCGCCGCCGAGGTGGCCGAGCGGGCCGGCGCGATCTCGCTGCAGACCCACCAGCGTCTGGTCGGTGTGGTGGAGAACATGTCCTGGCTGGAGCTGCCGGACGGCTCCCGGATGGAGGTCTTCGGCGCCGGCGGCGGCGAGACCGTGGCCGAGTCGCTGACCAAGACCGTCGGCGCGCGGGTGCCGCTGCTCGGTCAGATCCCGCTGGACACCCGGGTCCGTGAGGCCGGCGACGGCGGCACCCCGATCGTGCTGGCCGAGCCGGAGGCGCTGGCCGCGAAAGCGCTCGACGCCGTGGCCGACAAGCTGGCCATCCGCCGCGAGTCGCTGGTCGGCAAGCCGCTGGGCCTGATGGTCAACGCCAAGCGCGGCTAGGTGGCATCCAGGTCGTAACGCTGCGCCGGTCGGGGGCTCTCGACCGGCGCGGTGCTTTTCGGCTGGTTCTTGAAGTCGGCGGCCGCCGCGACGTCGGACAGCTCCGACTTGACCCCGTTGAGGTCCTGTTTCACGTCGTCGAAGAGGGTCTGCAGCGGCTTGCGGATCGCCGCCTCGTCCTCCTCGCTGAGCAGGTGCTTGCGGATGAAGGCCTTCGGGTGCAGGTCTTCGAGCTGGATGTCGGTGCCGAGCTCACGGCTCAGGTCGGAGGTCGCGTTCTGCGCCATGCTGCGCAGGCCACGCAGCATGCGTAACCCGTCGCCGATCACCTTGGGCAGGCGCTCCCCGAAGATCAGCAGCGCGAGCATCAGCAGTGCGCCGATCTCCCACCAGTTCAGATTCTCGAACACGTACGGCCTCCCAGGCGTCCCGGCGGCAAGCCTACGTCAATTGGTGTCGGCGGCGAGAGTCACGGAGGCGGTCGCGGCCTTGGTCCCGCGACGGTATTCCACCGCCACCACCGAGCCCGGCGCGTACTTGCGCACCAGCGCGATCAGGTCGGTGCCCTCCTCGACCAGGTGCCCGTCCAGCTTGGTGATCACGTCGCCGCTCTTCAGCCCGGCTGTGGCGGCCGGACCGGCCGGTTCCACCGAGCGCAGCCGGGCGCCGCCGGCCGTCTCCCCGGTGACCACCTCGGCGCCGATCACGGTCCGCCGGGCCTTGCCGGTGTCGATGATGTCCTGCGCGACGCGCTTGGCCTGGTTCATCGGGATGGCGAAGGCGAGACCGATGTTGCCGGCCTCGGTGTCGGCCCCGCCCACCGAGCGGATCACCGAGTTCACCCCGATCGCCTGGCCGCTCGCGTTGACCAGCGGGCCGCCGGAGTTGCCCTGGTTGACCGCGGCGTCGGTCTGGATCGCCGCGTAGTAGCGGGTCGGGCCGCCCGGGTCGCCGGCCTCGATCGGCCGGTCCACGGCGCTCACGATGCCCTGGGTCACGGTGTTCACCAGGGCCAGCGGTGAACCGAAAGCGAGCACCGGGTCACCGACCGCGAGCGCGTCGGAGTCGCCCAGCGCCACCGGGGTCAGCCCGCTCTTTGCGACTTTGATCACGGCGATGTCGGACTCCGGGTCCCGGCCGATCAGCTTGGCCGTCGCCGTGGACCCGTCGCTGAACGACACACCCAGGGTTTCGTCGGCGTCCTCGACCACGTGGTCGTTGGTGATCACGTAGCCGTCGGTGGAGACCACGAAACCGGACCCGATGGCGCCGGCCACCCGGACCGTCACGACGCTCGGCATGACCCGCTCGGCCACCCCGGCCAGCGACTCGGGAGCGCGCTGCGCCGACTCCGGCACCTGCCGGTCATCGGCGCCGATCTGGGTGCCGCCGCCCGGGGCGAGACCGCCGCGGACCGCGAAGACGAACCCGAGCGTGCCGCCCAGGCCACCCGCCAACAGGGCGGTGACCAGGCAGATCAGCAGGATCGGGGCGAGTGAGCGGCGGGGCGCGTCGGGGTCGGGAACGGGGTCGAGGGCCGGCCCGCCGGTGGCCGGCGGAGGTGGCAGCACCACGGCCGACGGCGCATAGGGATCGCGCCACGGGTCGGCGGTCGCGTCGGACCACCACGGCGAACCGGGCGGCGGCTGCGACGCGGCCCCGGGTGCGCCCGGCTCAGGCGACGTCGGTGGCCGGCGCCAGTTCCAGCCGTCGGTCACGTCGGTGCCTCCACTCATCGCTCGCCCGGCTCCGCGCATCCAGGATGACACGGATTCGCCGGTTCCCACCTTCCCACCGGATCGCCCCAC
The DNA here is from genome assembly GCF_040638955.1 of Actinoplanes sp. NPDC024001. Taxonomy (NCBI): domain Bacteria; kingdom Bacillati; phylum Actinomycetota; class Actinomycetes; order Micromonosporales; family Micromonosporaceae; genus Actinoplanes; species Actinoplanes sp. NPDC024001. The sequence continues at coordinate 4,367 of NZ_JBEZZB010000228.1, read as the reverse complement.
AGCCCACACCGCGCCGCCTGAGGCGTTTATGCATCGACAGCGCGGTGCATCACCGGAGAGCATCGCTCTACTCTCTTATCCGATGTGCGCGCTTGCGCCGCGACCATCACCCCTTCGTCCGGAGGTCGTCATCATCGGTCCAGCTCGTTCATTCGGTCAGCCGGCGCCCCAGTCAACCCCCTTCGCCGAGACCTACGCCACCGAGGACCCGGTCCAGCAGACCGCGCGCGCCCTCGCGCACGAGCTCGGCCTGCCCTGCGTCTCGCCCGGCGCGGGCTCCGTGCTGCGCCTGCTGGCAGCCGCGGGCAACGCCAAGGCCGTGGTCGAGATCGGCACGGGTACGGGTGTGAGCGGCATCTGGCTGCTCCGCGGCATGCGCCCCGACGGGGTGCTCACCACCATCGACGTCGAGCACGAGCACCAGCGGATCGCCCGGCGGGTGTTCCTGGAGGCCGGGTTCTCCTCGTCGCGCACCCGGATCATCAGCGGGCGCGCGCTGGACGTGCTGCCCCGGCTCGCCGACGGCGCCTACGACCTGATCTTCGTGGACGCGGACACCACCGAGTTCGCCGCCTGCACCGAGGCCGCCCTGCGCCTGCTCCGCACCGGCGGGGTGCTGATCGTGAACGGGGCGCACGCGGGCGGCCGGATCAACGACCCGTCCGCCCGTGACGTCGACACCCTGACCATCCGGGAGACGGTCAAGGCGATCCGCGAGTCCGAGGACTGGATCCCCGCGGTCATCCCGTCCGGCGCCGGCCTGCTGACCGCCGTCAAGCGGGGTTGAATGGCCTCGCTTCGCTCGGCTGGCGCTCGGGTGAAGCTTCACAAAAAGAGGATAAAAACCTCAAAAGAGTGCGGGCGCCCCAGCCGGTGGCGCCCTTGGTCAGGTCGAGGTCGTTGGCCTCGGCCCAGCTCGGCGCGGACATGTCCAGGTGCGCCCACCGGGTGTCGCCGAAGAAGTCGCGCAGGAACAGGGCCGCCATCACCGAGCCCGGTCCGGGCGGCGCGCTGATCCGGTCGGCGATGTCGCTGCGCAGGTTGTCCACGTAGTCGTCGGCGAGCGGGAGCCGCCACATCTGCTCACCGGCCGCCGCGCCGGCGTCGGTGAGCGCCTCGGCGAGGTCGTCGTCCGGGCTGTAGAGCGCCGCGGTGCGCTTGCCGAGGGCGACCGCGTTCGCGCCGGTCAGGGTGGCCAGGTCGAGCACCAGGTCGGGCCGCAGCTGCTCGGCCGCGTAGGCCAGCGCGTCGGCCAGCACGATCCGGCCCTCGGCGTCAGAGTTGGTGTTCTCGCTGGTCGAGCCGTCGTAGTGGGTGATCACGTCGCCCGGGCGGAAGGCGGATCCGCTGACCGCGTTCTCGGCGAGCGGGGCCAGCGCGGTGACGCGGACCGGAAGGTTCAGGTCGGCGGCGCCGATCGCGGCAGCCATCACCGCGGCCGCCCCGCCCATGTCCTTCTTCATCAGCTTCATGCCGTCGCGCGGCTTGATCGAGATGCCGCCGGTGTCGAAGGTGATGCCCTTGCCGACCAGGACCACGTGGGTGGTCGCACCGGGCGGCTGCCAGGAGAGCTCGACGAACCGCGGCGGCGTCACCGAGCCACCGCCGACGGCGCGCAGGCCGCCGAAGCGCAGCAGGTCGTCACCGGCGAGCACGGTCACGCTCAGCCCGGGGCGGCCGGCCGCGGCGGCGACGATCTGGTCGGCGAACCAGGCCGGGTTCTTCACCGAGGACGGCGTGTTCGTCAGGTCCCGGGCGAACCAGGTGGCCGTCGCGGTCGCCCGCGCCTGGCCGAGACTCTCGGCGTACCCCTCGGGGTTGGCGGCAATGACCCGCACCTCGCCGGACCGGGGTGGCTTGGGCGCGTCGCGATAGCGATAGCCGCCCAGCCAGAGGCCCTCGGCGAGGCCGCGCAGCGCGGCCGGCGTGGCGCCGGCCGGCAGATGAACCTCGATCACCTCGTCGTCGCCGGCCTCGCGGACCGCGGCGGCGCCCGCGGCGCGCCATCCCGCCTCGTCACCGTCGCCGACGCCGGCGAGCAGCACCCGGGACGGGCGGCCCAGCGGTCTCGGCAGCGCCACGACACGGCCGGCCCGGCCGGTGTCCTCGGTCTGCCCGGTCAGCGCGGACACCTCGGCGTCGACCTCACCGACCGGCCACGGCCCGTCGGGACCGATCGGTACGACCCAGGTGGCCGACTCGTCGGAGGCATCGGTCAAGCGGATTGCGAACACGGGAGGATGACCTTTCCGTAAGACGTGGAAAGCCCGCCGGTACGGGCGGTACCGTACCGGCGGGCTCGCGTGAAACGTCAGCCGGCGATCGACTTCAACGCGTCACCCAGCGCGTTGGCCTCGTCCGGAGTCATCTCAACGACGAGACGGCCACCACCCTCCAGCGGGACGCGCATGACGATGCCACGACCCTCTTTGGTGACCTCCAGCGGACCGTCGCCCGTCCGCGGCTTCATCGCCGCCATCTTGTCTCCCCTCAGACCTACGTCAGGGTCGGTGGGTTGCCCCACAGCCACTTGCTCCTGGAAATGCCCAGCAGTCACGTCACGTGCTCAGCCCCACGCGACGCGTTTGCTCGTTTCCGACCGGCGGCCGTACAGGCCGTTTCACGTCTTCACGCGTTGCGGCCCACCGTGCCGATCAAACATTTTCCCTGATGAACACCGGCGAACCCAAACCCAGCCCGGGCGGATGTGACAGCATCTAGCATATCGCCTTTCAGGCTGTCACAATGTGCGGTCATGCAGGCGCGGTCCGCACTCTTCGACCTGTACGGCGACTACCTGCGTGCCCGTGGCTCGCGGGCACCCGTCGCGGCCCTGGTCAAACTGCTCGCCCCGCTGGACATCGCGGCTCCCGCGGTCCGCACCGCGGTGTCGCGAATGGTGCGCCAGGGATGGCTGCACCCGCTCCGGCTGGCCTCGGGGCCCGGCTATCTGCTGACGCCGAAGGCCGCGCGCCGGCTCGACGACGCGGCGACCCGGGTGTACCGAACCGGTCGCGGCGGCTGGGACGGCCGCTTCGACATGATCCTCCTGAACGATCAACTCAGCCGCCGGGACGCCACCCGGCTCGCCTTCCTGGGCTACGGCCCGCTCAGCGACCACGTGTGGATCGCGCCACGCGCCTCCGACGAGATCGAGGCGGCCCTCGCCGAGGCCGGGACCGGATACGAACGGTTCAGCGCCAGCCACACCGCCGGTTCGGAGATCGTCGGCCGGGCCTGGGACCTGGACCGGATCGGCCAGTCGTACGAGGAGTTCGTGACGTCGCTACGCCCGGTCGTCAAGGCCGTCACCGCGCGCAGCTCCGACGAAGAGGCGTACGCGGCCCGGTTCCGCCTGGTGCACGCCTGGCGCTCGTTCCTCTTCCAGGACCCGCAACTGCCCGCCGCGCTGCTGCCACCGCAGTGGCCGGGCGTCCGCGCGGCCGGGTTCTTCGACAAGCACGCCGCCCGGCTGCGTCCCGCCGCCGACCGCTACGTGGAACGCTGCCTGCAAGCGGCCACCCGTGGTGGACGTGTGGGATTCTCAGACTCATGACCGACTCGCTCCTCGTCGACCGCACCGATGCCGTCGTCACCCTGACCCTGAACCGCCCCGAGGCGATGAACTCCTTCACCGTCGACCTCAAGGAGGCGCTGCGGGACACCCTCGCCCAGCTGGAGAGCGACCGGTCCTGCCGGGCGATCGTGCTGGCCGGCGCCGGTGCCGCCTTCTGCGGTGGCCAGGACCTCAAGGAGCACGCGGCCCTGCTGGAAGCCGGCTCCACGGACCTCAACACGGTGCAGGTGCACTACAACCCGATCGCGCAGCGGCTCGCGAGCATGCCGAAGCCGGTCGTCGCGGCGGTGCGCGGCATGGCCGCCGGCGCGGGCGCCTCGCTGGCGCTGCTCGCCGACTTCCGGATCGGCGGGCCGTCCACCAAGTTCCTGATGGCGTTCGCCAACGTCGGCCTGGCCGGGGACAGCGGCATCTCCTGGTCGCTGCCGCGGATCGTCGGCCACGCCAAGGCGGTCGAGCTGCTGCTGCTCGCCCAGCCGGTGAAGGCCGACGAGGCGAACCGGATCGGGATGCTCTCCCGGCTGCTGGAGGACGACGAGCAGGTGCTGCCGGCCGCCCAGGAGCTCGCGGCGCGCCTCGCCGCCGGCCCGACGGTCGCCTACGGCGCGATCAAGCGGGAGCTGTCCATCGGTGACGCCGGCACGCTCTCCGACGCCCTCGCGGCGGAGGCACAGGCCCAGGCGATCTGCGGGGCCTGAAGCCGGACAGGTCCAGCCCGGCGAGCCGGGCCCGGAACGTCTCGGCCGTCGCCACCCGCAGCAGGTGCGCCAGGATCTCGGTCTCCCGGCCC
>NZ_JBEZZB010000227.1:0-13021 GCF_040638955.1 Actinoplanes sp. NPDC024001 | reverse complement strand
GACCAGCGCGCCGGTCTGGGTCCGCATGAAGAACGCCAGCGACTGCCGCTGGACGTGCGCGAACACCTCGGTGCGCACTGGACGGCCACCGCAGCGGCCGTCAGGGCGATCGCGCCGAGCCAGGCCAGGCCGGAACCGACCAGCGGATCGCCGGCCAGCGCCCCGCCCAGGTAGCCGAGCAGCACCGCCTGCAGCGCCCCCCGCGCACACCCCGGCTGCCGCGACCAGCACCACCAGGACCGGTACCGGCCTGCCCGCCCCGGCCGCGACCACGCCCGCCGCCACCAGGATCGTCTCGGCCGGGATGACCGGCAGCACCACCTCCAGCAGGGCCGCGGCGAACACCACCGCCAGCACCCACCGGCCGGCGGCCAGCAGCTCGGCGTACTCGGTCATCGGCGCCCTCCCCCGGCCTCGCCGGTGAGACTCGCAGGCGCGGGCGGCCCGGCCGTGACATCCGCGGATACACCAGGCGTCACTCCGTGATCAGCATTCCCACGCATTCCGAATCGCCAGCGAAAACGGGGTCGCTTTGGTGCAATCGGGACATGAGAGACCGTCCAGGTAAAACCTCGTCCGCACCCGCCCGCGCCGAGGTCCGCGCGGCGCTGCACGCCTGGCGGGACAGCCTCGTCGACCTGGGTGACACCAACCGGCTGATCAGCTTCCCGACCGACCATCCCGACCTCGTGGAGATCGTCGGACCGGAGCCGGAGGCCGTGGTCGCCGCCCTGCACCTGGGCCGCGACTGCGGCCTGGTGGGCACCGGGGCCGACCCGGAGCGGCACGCCGCCGCGGACCAGGTGCTGCGCACCGAGCTGCCCGACCCGTCGCTGGACGCCACGCTGCGCCGGATGATGAAGAAGGCCCGACAGGAGTACCTCGACCGCGGCGTGTCGGTGCTGCACCTGGTGCTCGGCCTGCTGCGCTGGCGCGACGAGGCCGATCAGCCGTACGCGAGCCCGGTACTGCTGCTGCCGGTCGAGTTGATCACCACCGGTCCCGGCGACCCGCCCCGGCTGCGGCTGCGCGACGAGGAGGCGGTGCTCAACCCGGCCCTGTCGATCCGGTTGCGCCGCCTCGGCATCGAGCCACCGGCCGTCGGCACCGACCTGGACGTCTCGCGGATCTGGTCCGCGCTGCAGAGCGCGGTGGCCCGCCGCCGCGGCTGGCACGTGGACCGCACCATCGCCCTGTCCTGCCTGACCTTCCACAAGGAGGCGATCTACCGGGACCTGCTGGTCAACGAGGACCGGATCCTCGGGCACCCGGTGGTGCAGGCGCTCGCCTCGACCGGGACCGGACGGCAGACCGACGCGTTCCGCTTCAACCCGATCCCGGCCGCCGACATCGACCGGGTCGCCGGGCCGGAACACGTACCCCTGGTGCTCGACGCCGACGCGTCGCAGCGGGCCTGTATCGCGGCGGCCGTGGCCGGCCGCAGTTTCGTCATGGACGGCCCGCCCGGCACCGGCAAGTCGCAGACCATCGCCAACATGATCGGCTGCCTGCTGCACGCCGGGAAGCGCGTGCTCTTCGTCTCGGAGAAGGCCGCCGCGCTCGACGTGGTGCACCACCGGCTGGTAGAGGCCGGGCTGGACCGCTACGTGCTGGAGCTGCACGGGCACAAGGCCGGCCGCAAGGAGGTGGCGACCGCGCTGGCCGCGGCCCTGGACGACGGTCCGGCGCCGCGCGGCGGCCCGGACACCGCCGACCGGCGCGGCACGCGGGAACGGCGCGAGCAGCTGAGCGCGTACGCCGAGGCGATGAACGAGGTACGCCAGCCGCTGAACCGTTCGCTGCACGACGTCCTCGGCTTCTGTGCCCGGCTCGCCGACGCGCCGGCCGCCCCGGTGCCGGTGATCCCGCCGGCGACCGTCACCCCGGAGTCGGTACGCCGGGTCCGGGAGGCCGCCGACCGCCTGGCCGCGTCCTGGCGCACCGCCGTGGAGCGCGACGATCTGCCCTGGCGCGACGTGATGAAGCGGGAGCCGCTCGACCCCATCCTGTCCCGCGCCGAGCGGGCGCTGACCGGCCTGACCCGGGCGGTCCGCGAGGACCGGGCCCCGGCCGCCGCCTTCGGGCTGGGCAGCCCGGACGACGCGGGCACGCTGGCCAAGCTCGCCGCGCACGCCGGGCAGCGCCCGCCGCAGGTACGCGACGACTGGCTGACCGCTCCCGGCCTGGACCCGGTACGACAGGCCGCCGACGCGCTCGGCCGTGACCTCGCCACCGTCCGGGCGGCCCGGGAGGCGGCCACGAAGCGGGCCGGGGCGAGCTGGTCGGCGCTGCCCGTACCGGCGGATCTGCCCGGCGTGCCCGACCTGAGCGTGCTGACCCCGGAGCCGGTGGACCTGGCGCCGCTGACCGCCGCCGAGGCCGACCGGCAGGCCCGGGTCTGCACCGAGGCCGCGGACGAGCTGGAGCGCCAGCGGGCCGCGATCGACAAGGTCACCACGAAGCTGGGCCTGCCGAAGGCGGTGACGGTCGCCGACATCGAGCGCATCGCCGACATCGCCGAGCTCGGGTCGCGCCCGCACAAGCCCGAGCAGTTCTGGTTCGGCCCGGGCGCGGCGGCCACCGTGGCCACCGGCGTGCAGACCCTGCGGCGGGCGCTGGAGAGCCTGGTCGCCGCCGAGGTACGAGCCCGCCCGTTCTTCGCCGAGGCGATCCTCACCCAGCCGGTGGAGGAGCTGTCCGACCGCTTCGCCCGGGTGCACCGGGGCTGGCGCAAGCTGCTCGGCGCGTACCGGCGGGACCGGCGGATCGTCGCGGCGTTCGTGCTGCCCACCGCCGCGGTGCGCGACGCGCTGCCCCGGCTGGAGACCGCGGTCGCCTGGCAGCGGGCGCGGCAGGACCTGGCCACGGCGGAGCAGGCGTACGGGCCCGCGCTGGGCCGCTACTGGCAGGGCCCGGGGACCGACTTCCCGGCCGTCGAGGAGGCGCTGCAGGTCGTCGAGCAGGGTCTGCGCTCGGCGCCCCCGGCCGCGGTGGCGGCCGTCGCGGCCTACGTCTGCTCGCCCACCCCGGACGCCGAGGTGATCCGCCTCGCCAAGGAGGCCCGGGAGGCGGTGCCGGCCCTGAAGCTGGATCGCCCCGAGCTGGTCTCCGGGCCGATCGACACCACGGTGGCCTGGCTGCGCGCGCACGCCACCGCCCTGAGCGCGGTGTCCGCCGTGGTGCACGCCTACGACGTGGCGACCGGCCGCACGATGGACTTCGCCGAGGTGAGCACGCTGGGCCGGCTCCGGCAGGAGATCGCCGACGCCGAGGCGGGGCTGGCCACCCATGCCACCACCTACACCGAGATGTTCGGTGCGGCGTACCGAGGTGCGGAGACCGACGAGGCGGCCCTGGCCGCGGCTGTCGCCTGGGCCGCTGCCGCTCGCGCGCTGCTGACCGGCTCGGACGCCCCGCTCACCGCGCCGCAGATGGCCGCGCTGCGCCAGTTGCGGCCGGTGGCCGGGCTGGCCAAGCTGGCCGAGCAGTGGGCTGCGGCCCGGCAGGCGGTGCTCGAAGCGTTCGCCCCGGCCCGGCGGGCCGCGCTCGGCGAGGAGCTGGCCGACCCGGAGCGGGCGCGGGTGTTCCTGCAGCGGATCCGCGACGACGCGGGCGGCCAGGAGGAGTGGTTCGCCGCGCAGGACGCCCGGGCTGTGCTCAGCGGGTACGGCCTGGACGGCGTCGTCGAGTTCTGCGCCGACCGCCGGCTCGCCGCCGAGCAGGTGCGCCCGGCCGTGGAGCGGGCGATGTTCCGCTCCTGGGCGGACGCGATGATCCAGTCCGATCAGCGGTTGCGGCCGTGGCGGGCCGCCGACCGGGACCGGCTGGTCGCCGAGTTCCGGACCCTGGACAGCCGGCTGACCGCCACCGCGGTCGACACGATCGCCGAGTCGATCGCCGCCCGGCGGCCGGCCGCCGACAGCCCGGAAGCCGACCTGGTGCGCCGGGAGGCGATGAAGGCCAGCCGGCACCTGCCGGTCCGGGACCTGATCGGGCAGGCCCGGGAGCTGGTCCTCGGACTGCGGCCGTGCTTCCTGATGTCGCCGCTGACGGTGAGCCAGTCGCTCCCCGCCGACCTGCGGTTCGACGTGGTCATCTTCGACGAGGCGTCGCAGGTGACCCCGGCCGACGCGGTCAACTGCATCTACCGCGGCACCGCGCTGATCACCGCCGGCGACGACCGGCAGCTGCCGCCGACGTCGTTCTTCGACCGGGCGCTGAGCACGATCGACGACGACGAGCCGGAGCTCGCGGTGCTCGACTTCGAGTCGGTGCTGGAGCTGGCCAAGGGCTGCGGCGCCTTCCCCAGCCTGGGCCTGAACTGGCATTACCGCAGCCGGCACGAGGCGCTGATCGCTTTCTCCAACCACCAGTTCTACCAGGGGCGGCTCAGCGTCTTCCCGAGCGCGAACGCGGGTGGACCGGACACCGGGGTGGCCCTGATCCCGGCCGGCGGCGTCTACCGGCGCAGCGGCGGGCGGGACAACCCGGTGGAGGCGGACCGGGTCGCCGAGCGGATCGTGCACCACTTCACCACCCGGCCCGGCCTGTCGCTGGGCGTGGTCACCTTCTCGGTGGCGCAGGCCGAGGCGATCGAACGGGCCGTCGAGCGGGTGGCGGCGGGCCGGCCGGAGCTGTCCCGGATCCTCGACGACGACCGGCTGCACGGGTTCTTCGTGAAGAGCCTGGAGGCGGTGCAGGGCGACGAGCGGGACGTCATGATCTTCTCGATCGGCTACGGGTTCGACGAGGACGGGAAGATCAGCGCCAACTTCGGCGCGCTGAACCGGCCCAACGGGTGGCGGCGGCTGAACGTGGCGATCACCCGGGCCCGCTACCGGGTGGAGATCGTCACCTCGATCACCGCACGGGACGTGCCGGAGACCGACAACGAGGGCGTACGCCTGCTCGCCTCGTACCTGGACTACGCCGAGCGGGGCCCGGCCGCGCTGGAGACCGCGTCGATCCCGGAGCGGGCGGCCGGCGTGATCGACGGCCCGTTCCAGGAGTCGGTGCTGGCCACCATCCGGTCCTGGGGTTACCCGGTGCACCCGGCGCTGGGCTGGGCCGGCGGCCGCGTCGACCTGGGCGTACGGCCACCGGACCGCCCCGAGGCCGGGTACGCCCTCGGGATCCGGTGCGACGGCCCGGCGTACGGCGACTGCCCGGCGGCACGCGACCGGGACCGGCTCAGCGAGCAGGTGCTGCTCGGTCTCGGCTGGAACCTGCACCGGATCTGGTCGATCGCCTGGTACCGCGACCGTGACGGCGAGGAGGCCCGGCTGCGCGCCGCGCTGGAGCGGGCCACCGGCGGCCGGCGGACACTGCCGGAGCGGCACGCGAAGACGCGGGCCGTGTCAGGAGGCAGCGCGCTCCCAGCGGTCGGCGGGTAGCGCTTCACAGAGGGCGGCGAGCTGCGCGATCACCGTGCGCGGCTCGCCGTTCGCGTACAGGTGCCGCAGTTGACCGGCGTCCAGCGGCGGAACCTCGACGTGCGAGATCAGCGGGTGGAACGGGCGCCGGTCCACCTCGCCGGCGCCGAACAGCGTCTCGTCCAGCTTCTCCCCCGGCCGCAGGCCGGTGTAGCAGATCTCGACCGGCCGCGGGGCGAGCTGCACCATCTGCTGGGCCACCTCGGCGATCCGGACCGGCCGGCCCATCTCCAGCACCAGCGCCTCGCCGTCGCGGCCGATCGCGGCGGCCTGGATCACCAGGTGCACCGCCTCCTGGATGGTCATGAAATACCGGGTGACGTCCGGGTGGGTGACGGTGACCGGGCCGCCCTCGGCGATCTGCGCGCTGAACGTGGTGAAGACCGACCCGCGGCTGCCCAGCACGTTGCCGAAACGCACGCTCAGGAAACTGCCCGGGCGGTGCCGCGCGGTCCAGGCGGTGAGCCGCTCGGTGATCCGCTTCGAGTAACCGAGGACGCTGGTCGGGTCGGCCGCCTTGTCGGTGGAGATGTTGACGAACCGTTCCACGTGCTCGGCGGCGTCCAGCACGTTGCGGGTGCCCAGCACGTTGGTCTTGACGGCCTCGCCCGGATAGCGCTGGAGCAGGGCCAGGTGCTTGAGGGCGGCGGCGTGGAAGACCACCTCGGGCCGCCGGGTCCGGAAGATCGTCTTGAGGTGTTCGGCGTCGCGCAGGTCGGCCAGGATCACCGAGGGGTCGTCGATGCGGCCCTGGGCGTCCAGCGACAACTGCACGGCCTGCAGCGCGGACTCGTCGCGGTCCAGCATCATCAGCTCGGCCGGGCCGAAGTGGTAGATCTGCCGGCACAGCTCGGAGCCGATCGACCCGCCGGCCCCGGTCACCAGGACCCGCTTGCCGGTCAGGTAGCCGGCGATCGCGTTCAGGTCGGTCTCGATCTGGTGCCGGCCGAGCAGGTCGGCGACCTGCACGTCGCGGATGTCGTCGACGGCCACCGGCTGGTCCATCAGCTCGCTCACCGACGGCACCACCTTGAAGGTCGCGCCGGCCGCGACCGTGCGGTCGCGCACGTCGCGCACCAGCTCCGCCTCGGCGTTCGCCACGGCGAACACCAGCATGGAAGCTCCGGTCGCGCTGAGCACGGCGGCGATGTCCTGACGAGAACCCAGCACCGGTACGCCGAGCACGTGCAGCCGTCGCTTGTGCGGGTCGTCGTCGATCAGCCCGACCGGCAGGTACCGCCCGCCGCGGTCGTGCAGCATCGAGCGCAGCAGGTGCACCCCGGCCTCACCGGCGCCGAAGAGCACCACCGGAGCGGCGACCCGCACGTCCGGGCGCTGGTGGCGCTGCCGATGCGCGCGGTAGGCGTAGCGGGCGGCGAGCATCAGCAGCAGCGCGACCGCGCCGCTCATCGCCGGGATGCTCGCCGGGACCGGGTGCCGGGAGAGCAGGACGTCGACGACGAGCAGGCCCACGGCGGTCACGCCGGTGGTGGTGGCGACCGCCCGTACCTCTTCGAAGCTGGCGTAACGGAAGCGGCCGCGGTAGAGGTGCCGGGTGTGGCCGACCGCGGCCTGCAGGACGATCGCGAGCAGCACCGCGGCGACGGTCCCGCCGAGCCGGCCACCCAGACCGGGCCCGAACCGGGTGACCACGGCAGCGACCAGACCGGCCGCCCAGGCGGCGCTGTCCACGATCAGCGGGATCAGCCGGCGATGGCGCATCGTCCGGACCCGCAGTTCGTCCCACGAGAACACGGTCGTCCCCCAACCACGTCCAGCCCGGTCCTCGCCAGATTACCAATGCCTATACCCCTAAAAGGTGTCTTTTCTGGTATCACCGCCAAAGGGTGCATAGGGCCATAACGTGACAGTGGCCACGGAACGGGGAGGTCTGCATGGGCCTACGTGATTACCTCCGTGTCGCCAAGAGACATTGGTGGCTGGTGGTGGGCTCGATCCTGATCGCGCTCGGTGTCGCCCAGGCGATCAACATGCGCACCACCACGGTGTACGCGGCCCACGTCACGTTCTTCTTCACCACCCCGTCGGACATGGCCGCCGACCTCTACCCGGGCAGCATGTTCTCCACCAGCCGGATGGCCACCTACGCCGAGCTGCTGGTCAGCGACGAGATCGTGGTGCCGCTCGCGGCCGGCACCGGCACCGGGCTGACCCCGGCGCAGATGCGCGAACGGATCAGCGCCGAGCCCATCGCCGACACCGTCATGCTCCAGGTCACCGTGGAGGACCCGTCGCCGCAGCGCGCCATGCTGCTCACCACCGGCCTCGCCGACCAGTTCAAGCGGACCGTGGAGAGCCTGGAGCGCTCCGCCGACTCGGACGGCCCGGCGGTCCGGGTCGAGATCGTCAACGAGCCGTACCTGGCCGAGGAGCCGGTCGCGCCACGCCCGCTGAACAGCTTCGCGCTGGCCGTCATGGCCGGGCTGATCGTGGGCGCCGGCGCCGCCGTGATCCGGGAGGTCTCGGACGCGACCGTACGCACCGCCGAAGCGCTGCAGACGCTGACCTCCGCCCCGGTGCTGGCCCGGGTGCCGGCGGACGCGCGGGCCCCGGCCGGCCCCGGCCCGTTCGTCTCGGACAGCAACTCGGCGCGGACCGAGGCGCTGCGCCAGGTCCGGACGCTGCTGCAGACCGCCTCGGCCGGCACCTCGATCAAGACCCTCGCGGTGACCAGCGCGGTGCCCGGCGAGGGCCGCTCGGCGACCGCGTGCAGCCTCGCCCTGCTCTTCGCCGAGACCGGCCAGCGGGTCCTGGTGGTCGACGCGGAGCTGCGCCGGCCACGCCTGGCCAAGTTCCTCGGGCGCGACGAGTCGGCCGGGCTCAGCACCGTGCTCAACGGCGCCGCCACCGTGGACCAGGTGCTGCAGCCGTGGGGCGCCGGGCTGTGGCTGCTGGCGGGCGGGCACCCGCCGCCGAACCCGAGCGAGCTGCTCAGCTCGTCGCGGATGACCGCGGTGGTCGAGGAGGTGCGCCACCGCTTCGACGTGGTCATCTTCGACTGCCCGCCGCTGCTGCCGGTCACCGACGGTGAGGTGGTCGCCGGGCGCGCCGACGGCACGCTGCTGGTGGTCCGGTTCAGCCGCACCACCGGGGCGCAGGTCACCGCCGCCGTCCGCGCGCTGCACGGGGTCAACGCCTCACTGCTCGGCTGCGTGCTCAACATGGTTCCGCCGAAGAGCACGCTCTTCCCCAGCCTGGACGAATACATCGCGCCGGAGCCGGAGGCCAGGCGCAAGCCGCGGTGGTGGGCCCGGTCACCGGTCGTGCCCGAGCTGATCGGGGCCGGGCTCTGAAGGGCTCGGTCCGGTCGCTGCTGCGCGCCGTCCCGGCTGCCGTCCGGCGCGATTACGCCGCGACGCTGCTGGTGCAGTGGTTCGTCCTCGGTTCCGGGCTGTTCCTGTTCCACATGGTCGCCCAGCGCGGCGGCGTGGACGGTTTCGCGTACTACCAGATCGCCCGCGGGGTGGTGAGCACCTTCCAGCCGCTGGTCACCCTCGGCCTCAGTCAGGCGCTGCAGCGCTACCTGCCGCGGACCAGCTCCGGCACCGATCGCCTGGCCCGGCAGGCCATCCTCATCCAGGCGGGCGTGGCGGGCGTCTTCGCGCTCGGCGGCGTCGCGCTCAGCCCCTGGCTCGCCGAGTTCCTCGGCATCGGCGGCGGCGCGGCGGCGGTGGGCGCGGTGCTGATCATGCTGACCGGCAACTGCCTGTGCACGCTCGCCGCCGCCGCGCTGCGCGGAACGCACCAGGTCGCCCGCTCCAACACCGTCTCCGCCGTCGGCCTCGGCCTGGTGCCGGTCATCGCGTTCGCGCTGGCCGACCGGATCGACGACTTCCTGGTCCTGCAGGGCTCGGGCATGGTGCTGGTCGCGGCCTGGGGCGCGGTCACGGTCCGCCGGCAACGGCCGGCGCCGCCGGCCCCGCACCACGGCGCCGATCCGACCATGCGGACCCTCCTTCGGTACGGGGTACGGCGCCTGCCCGGGGACATCGCCCTGCCGGCGCTCTTCACCTACCCGACGTTCGCGGTGGCGGCCGTGCTGCCGGGCAGCCCCGAGGCCGGTTACGTCGGCTTCACCACCTCCGCGGTCACCCTGATCTGCTCGTTCTTCGGGATGCTCACCCCGGTGCTGCTGCCCCGGCTGAGCCGGCTCTTCCACCGCTCCGGCAAGGACGGCGCCACCCTGCGGATGCTCACCAGCCTTCCGGTCTCCGCGGCCGGACTGGCCGCCGTCGCCGCGGCGGTCTTCGCCGTGTTCGCCCCGCTGCTGGTCCGTGGATTCCTGGGACCGGAGTTCGCCCCGGCCGTCGGGGTGCTGCGCGCCGGGGTGGTCGCCGCGATCCCGTTCGCCATGTACTACGCCGCCCGCCCCACCCTGGACGCCTTGCTGGAGGCGCCGGTGATGAGCCGCCTGCTGCTCGCCTGCCTCGCCCTCGAGGTTCTGCTGACACACGTGACCCAGTCGGTGCTCGCGCCCACGTACGCCGCGGTCGTCGCGCTCTGCGGCGCCGCCGCCGTCCTGGGGGTCTGCTCGGAACGGCTGGTGGTGCGCGCTCTGCGCACCGGTCTGTCATGACCGAGCCGGCGCGGCCGGGACTCGTGGTGGTCCTCGCCTTCGTCGCCACGCTCGCCGGCCGGTTCACCCTCGCCCGGGTCGGCCTGGACGTCCCGGTGCTCAACGACGTCCGGGTGCCGTTGCTCCTGGCCGTCCTGATGTGCCTGCTGCTGGAGGCGCACCGGATCGGCCCGCGCGCGGCGGCCGGCGGCTACTGCCTCCTGCCGATTCTCGGACTGCACGGATATCAGGTGCTCTCGGCCACCTGGACCCCGCCGGGTGCGGTCTACGGTGCGATGATCGGCGACCTGCTGGCCGTGGTCTTCATGGTCGTCGTCTACTACACCCTGGCGAAGTGGGACCGCGACCACGTCACCCGGATCACCCTGTGCTGCTTCCACGCCGCCGCCTGGGTGTACTTCCTGGCCGCGTCGACCGGGCGGGGGCACGCCGCCGGCGGCCGGTGGGCGGCGCTCGGCGGCGGCCCCAACGTCTTCGTCCGCATCATGGTGATGGGCGTCCTCACCTCGCTCTACCTCTACGTCCGCAGCGGCGCGAAGCTGCGCTGGCTGATGCCGATCCCGGTCTTCCTGTTCGGCGCGATCGCCTCCGGGTCCCGCGGCGGGCTGGTCGCGCTCGCCATCACGATGCTCATCGCTCTGGCGGTCAACCGCCGCAAACCCCGCTGGGACCAGCTCGCCAAGCCCGCCGGGCTCGTGCTGGTGATGTCGATCATCGTGGCCGTCACGGCCGGCCCGACCATCGCCGGCTTCGTGCAGTCCCGGTTCGTCGAGGCCACCGTCGGGCAGGGCTACACCTCGCAGCGCGACGTGCTCTTCTCCTGGGCGCTGCGCCTGTTCTGGCAGCGGCCGCTCTTCGGCACCGGCATCAACGGCTTCCACGCCATCGCCAACCTGGGTGAGGGTGAGGCGTACGTCCACAACCTGCCGCTCTCGGTCGCCGCCGAGGGTGGCTTCGTGGGCCTGGCCCTGCTCGGCCTGGCCTGGTTCGCGCTCGGGCACGCCTATTTCCGCACGCCCCGCGAGCAGCGCAGCCCGGAGGCCCGCACGGCCGCCTACGGTGGCATCTACATCGGCGCGACCTGCCTGTTCTCCGGCGACTACTTCGACGCCCGGCTGATGTGGATCCTGCTGGTCCTGGCCGCGGTCCGCCCCGGCGCGCCACCGGGCACACCGCTCGCCGGTAACATCGCCTACCCGTGGAGCCGAACCTCGACCTGATCGCCGTGCCCGCGGGCGCGATCACCCTCGCCGACCGGCGCACCGAGCGCCGGTGGACGGTCGAGGTCGCCGGGTTCCGGCTCGCCGCGATCCCGGTCACCCAGGCGGTCTACGCCGAGGTCACCGGCGCGTGGCCGAGCACCGCGCGAGGCGGCGCGCTGCCGGTCGAGGGGGTCTCCTGGTGGGACGCGCTGCACTTCTGCAACGCCCTGTCGGAGCGGCACGGCCTCACCCCGGCGTACCACCTGCTTCCGGCCGGCCCGCCCAGCCCGCCGGCCGCGCTCCCCGCGCACGGCCGGGTCTCGGCCGGCGGCCGCGTCGACACCGAGGGGCGCCTGCGGGACGACGGCAGCCTCCTGCCGTCACCCGGCGAGCCCGGCGTGCTCTGGGACCGGGCCGCCGACGGTTACCGCCTGCCCACCGAAGCCGAGTGGGAGCACGCCTGCCGGGCCGGCACGACCGGCGCCCGTTACGGCGCGCTCGACGAGATCGCCTGGTACCGCGGCAACTCCGGCGAACGCGTCCACGAGGCCGGCGGCAAACTGCCCAACGCCTGGGGCCTGCACGACATGCTCGGCAACGTGTGGGACTGGTGCTGGGACACCTATGACCAGGAGGTCTACGGCACCTACCGGGTGCTGCGCGGCGGTGGCTGGTTCGACGAGCAGTGGAGCTGCCGCGCCTCGGTCCGCCGGCGCAGCCACCCGTCGCTGCGCATCGACGACGTCGGTTTCCGCATCGCGCGCTCGGTGGTCACACCCGCCGCATGACGCAGACGACCTTGCCCAGCACCACCGCCTCGTCACCGGGAATGACCTGGTAGAGCGGGTTGCGCGGAACCAGCTCGACCCGGCCGCCGCGCCGGCGCAGCACCTTGACGGTGGCCTCGCCGTCGAGCATCGCGGCGACGATGTCACCGTTCTCCGCGACCGGCTGGCGGCGCACCACCACGACGTCGCCGTCACAGATCGCGGCGTCGATCATCGAGTCGCCCTTGACGTTGAGGGCGAAGAACGTGCCGAAACCGACCATCTCCCGGGGGACGGTCAGGTGCTCCTCGACATTCTCCTCGGCGAGGATCGGCGCGCCGGCGGCGATGTCACCGAGAACCGGAACGCTGACCGCACGCTCGGCGACGGTGGTGCGCACGTCGACGGCCCGCGACTCGTTGGGCCGGCGGCGCAGCAGCCCGTGCCGCTCCAGAACCTTGAGATGGTGCGAGACCGACGACGGGGAGACGAGGCCGACGGCCGCCCCGATCTCCCGCACGGTCGGTGGGTAGCCGCGGTCGCGAACCGAGTCACGGATCACGGCGAGAATGCGTTCCTGCCTCGCGGTGATGGGACGAGGGGTGCCCTCACCGCTGTCGATACTCATGCCCGCACCCTACCCGAAAATTAGATCAGGTGTACTAATCGCGACCGAAACCGCACGTTCGGGGGACGGCCCGCCACCCCTTGCGATGGATTGCCGGACGGGATTCGCGCTGCTGAGATCGTCCGATGCCGACCATCTGGGAATACGCGCAGCAGGTCGCCGCCGGCGACACCGGCGGCTGGCAGGCCGCCACGCTGCGCGCCGCGATCCTGCTCGCGCCCACCTGCCCGGTGCTCGCCCTGCCCCACCGGATGCCGGTGCACCACGTGCTGGTCCAGACCACCGCGCTGATCGTCCACGGCCTGGCCCGGACCGCTCGCCACCCCGACCACGTGGTGACCGGCCGGGAACTCGCGGTCTGGGCCGCCGAGCACACGGTGCCGTGCGCGTCGCGG
>NZ_JBEZZB010000226.1:0-13356 GCF_040638955.1 Actinoplanes sp. NPDC024001 | reverse complement strand
TGGTACTGCACTCGGGAGGGTGTGGGAGAGTAGGACGCCGCCGGACTCAACGTGAACGGTCGAGGGCCGCCCCGGGTACGGGGTCGGCCCTCGACTGCTTTTGTGTGTCTGCTCCCTAGTAACTTTGTGTGTCGAGGCATGGCCGCCCGTACCGAGGGCCCACCGCCGTACTGGAAGGAATGATCCGTGACTACAGGACCGCAGGACGGCGGCTCCAGCAACCGCGACGACGATCGTCGTCCCGGCCGCGGTCGCGACGGCGACGGTGACGCACGCCGCGGTGACCGGGGCGGCTACCAGGGCGGCGGCGGTTCCCGTGGTGGGGACCGTGGCGGCTTCCGGAGCGACGACCGGGGTGGGTCCCGTGGTGGCGACCGGGGTGGTGACCGCGGCGGGTTCCGTGGCGGTGACCGGGACCGGGGCGGCTACCAGGGTGGCGGTGACCGGGGCGGCTCACGAGGCGGATACCAGGGCGACCGGGACCGCGGCGGCTTCCGCCGGGACGATCGGGGCGGCTCGCAGGCCGGCGATCGGGGCGGTTCGCGCGGTGTCGAGCGCGGCGGCTACCAGGGCGGCGGCGACCGCAGCCGTGGTGGCGACCGGGGTGGCTTCCAGGGTGGCGGTGACCGCGGCGGTTTCCGTGGCGGTGACCGTGACCGGGGTGGTTACCAGGGTGGCGGCGACCGGGGCGGTTTCCGTGGTGGCGACCGTGACCGGGGCGGCTACCAGGGTGGCGGCGACCGCGGCGGCTTCCGTGGTGGCGACCGTGACCGCGGTGGCTTCCAGGGCGGTGACCGCAGCCGTGGTGGCGACCGGGGTGGTGACCGCGGCGGGTTCCGTGGCGGTGACCGTGACCGGGGTGGCTTCCAGGGCAGCGGCGACCGGGGCGGTTACCAGGGCGGTGGCGACCGGGGCGGTTTCCGTGGTGGCGACCGTGACCGGGGCGGCTACCAGGGTGGCGGTGACCGCGGCGGCTTCCGTGGCGGCGACCGTGACCGTGGAGGTTTCCAGGGTGGTGATCGGGGCGGCTCGCGCGGTGGCTACCAGGGCGACCGTGAGCGGGGCGGCTTCCAGGGCGGCGACCGTAGCCGTGGTGGCGACCGGGGTGGCTTCCAGGGCGGTGGTGACCGCGGCGGGTTCCGTGGTGGCGACCGTGACCGGGGCGGTTACCAGGGTGGCGGCGACCGCGGCGGGTTCCGTGGCGGCGACCGCGAGCGCGGCGGCTTCCAGGGCGGCGACCGCCAGCAGGGCGGGCCGCGCGAGGGCTTCCAGGGTGACCGGGGCGGGTTCCGTGGCGGTGACCGTGACCGTGGCGGCTACCAGGGTGGCGGCGACCGGGGCGGCTACCAGGGTGATCGCGGTGGGTTCCGCGGTGACCGGCCGGGTGGGCCGCGCGAGGGCTTCCAGGGTGGCGACCGCGGTGGCTTCCGGGGCGGTGACCGTCCGCAGGGCGGTGGCTTCCGGGGCGACCGGGAGCGGGGCGACCGGGACCGTTCGTTCGGGGACCGTCCGCGCGGCGACCGGTTCAACGACCGGCCGCGCGGTGACCGTCCGGGCGGCGACCGGGGTGGCTTCCGCAGCGACGACCGGGGCTTCCGGGGCGACCGGGACCGCGGTGGCTTCCGGGACAACGGCGCCGGCCACGACCGGCAGGACGAGCGTGAGGGCGGGCAGCCCGCCTTCCAGTCCCCGGACATCCCCGAGGACATCCAGGCGACCGACCTCGACCAGGAGGTGCGTTCCGAGCTGGTCGCGCTGGCCCGGGACATCGCTGACAAGGTGGCCCGCCACCTGGTAGCGGCCGGTCAGATCATCGACGAGGACTCGGAGCTGGCGCTCCAGCACGCCATCGCCGCGCGGCGGCTGGCGTCGCGGATCGCGGTGGTCCGGGAAGCGGTCGGGCTGGCGGCGTACGCGGCCGGCGACTGGACGACGGCGATCGCGGAGCTGCGCACCTACCACCGGATGACCGGGCGGCAGACGCACCTGGCCGAGCTGGCCGACTGCGAGCGGGCCCTGGGCCGGCCGGAGCGCGCCATCGACCTGTTCCGCGGCGCGGACATCGCGAAGCTCGAGAAGGCCAACGCCATCGAGCTGCTGATCGTGGCGGCCGGCGCCCGCGGCGACCTCGGCCAGCACGATGCGGCCGTGGCGATGCTGCAGGTTCGCGAACTGACCACCGAGGAAGACGCCGAATGGGCGGCGCGCCTGCGGTACGCGTACGCCGATGCCCTGCTCGCGGCGGACCGCCGTGAGGAAGCGCGGGAGTGGTTCGCGCGGGCTGCGGCGGCCGACGAGGACCAGCTCACCGACGCCGCCGAGCGGCTGCTCGAGCTGGACGGCGTCTCGATCGAGGGCGACGAGCCGGAGGACGACGAGGAGCCCGAGGCGTCGCACGGCCAGAACGACCCGGACGGCGACGAGGACGACGTCGACGACGAGGACCTCGACGACGACGAAGACCTCGATGACGAGGACGACCTCGACGACGAGTTCGACGAGGACGAGGACGACGCCGAGGACGACGAGGAAGAGAACGAGGCCCGGCTCGCCGCGACCGACGTGAACACCGACCCGCTCGAGGACGACGCCCCGGGCACGGCGGAGCCGGTCGCCACCGGTGGGGTCACCGACTCGCTGGAGAAGCCGGCGACGGAGACCACCGAGGGCGGCGTGACCGACTCGGTCGGCGAGGCCGAGCCGGCGAGCACCAAGGCGGAGCCGGGCGTCGCCGGTGGGGTCACCGACTCGCTGGAGAAGCCGGCGACACCCGGACAGGTGGTTTCCGGCGGCGTCACCGATTCGGTGGACAAGCCCGGTGACGAGTTCGTCGGCAGCTCCGAGGACGAGCGCCCGCAGGGATGAGCGATCACCTCGCAGGCGGCTACGACCTGGCCATCTTCGACCTGGACGGCGTCGTCTACCTGATCGACAAGCCGATCCCGGGGGCGGCCGAAGCGGTCGAGCGGCTGCGAGCGGACGGCACCGCGATCGCGTACGCGACGAACAACGCGTCGCGTCGCGGTGCGGACGTCGCCACGCTGCTGAACGGCATGGGCGTCAGCGCGGCACCGGCCGAGGTGCTCACCTCGGCCGGCGCCACCGCGGCGCTGCTCGCCGAACGGCTCCCGGCGGGGGCGAAAGTGCTGGTCGTCGGGGCGGAAGCGCTGCGCGCCGAGGTTCGCGACGCGGGCCTCACCCCGGTCGGCTCGGCCGAGGACGCGCCGGTCGCGGTCGTGCAGGGGTACGGGCCCGAGGTCGGCTGGAAGATCCTGGCCGAGGCGGCGCTCGCGGTGCGGGCCGGGGCGACCTGGTTCGCCACCAACACCGACCGGACACTGCCCAGCCCGCGCGGCCCGCTGCCCGGCAACGGGTCGCTGGTCGCGGTGCTGCGGACCGCCCTGGACCGGGAACCGGACGTGGTGGTTGGCAAACCGCAGCCGGGCCTGTTCACCACGGCGGCGGCACAGGCGGGAGCGGACCGGCCGCTCGTGGTCGGCGACCGGCTCGACACCGACATCGAGGGCGCGGTCGGCGCGGGGATGGACAGCCTGCTCGTGCTCACCGGAGTGAGCGGGCCGGCTGAGCTGCTCGGTGCGCCGCCGGAGCGCCGGCCGACCTACGTGGCGGCGGACCTGAGCGGGCTGTTCCGGCCGGCCGGCGACGCGCGGATCCCGGCCACCGGCGGACAGGCCGGTGGCTGGCGGGTCACCCGCGACGGTGACCGGGCGCGGTTGGACGGCTCCGGAGACCCGGTCGACGCTCTGCGGCTGCTCTGCGGCGTGACCTGGGACGGCGTGCCACGGTCGGCGATCGAGGCCGGATCGGCGGGCGCGGAGGAACTCCTGCGGTCCTGGGAGCAGTAGAACCGCGGGAGAACGCGGGACCGTGCTTCACCCGTACCCCGTGGAAGGAAGAATGCGCGGCTGCGGCCGCGCGCCTCTCACCTGCGCGGGTGGATCCGGGTGATGTCGGCCAGCATGTGGCCGCCGCTCTGGGCGGCGTCGTCGATGTGCGGCGCCGCGCGGTCCGCATCGCTCGTGGGTTTCGGGGTGTATGTGTAGCGCCGCCGCGGGAGCGGCGCGTCAGGATCGATGTGCAACAGGCCGTCGACGAAGGCCATCACCGGGCCGCTCATGTAGTCGAAGGCGGGCACGGCCACCTGCTCACAGCACTCGTGCAGATCATCGGCCGTCACCGTGTCGTCGATACGCGGGAGGCCGGGGCGGGGACGTTTCATGAACCCTCCCAGTTTCCTGGCCGGCCGGACAGCCGGCCCATGGTTCCCTGCCCCCATCGTCGCACCGTTCGCCGCCGGAACCGTCGCCGTTGCACCTTCTGCCGGATCAGGTGACGCGGTGAACCGTTGCGGAACCTGACTCGTATCTCCGGGCGAAGCCGGTGCGGCTAGAGGAGCTTGCGGAGCTTGAGCAGATCGAACGGGTTCGCCTTCACGCTGATCTGCCGCGACGCGATCGCGCGGGTGACATCGAGCCGGCCCTGGGTCAGGGCGATCAGGTCGTCGCTCGCGGCGATCAACGCGATCTTGGCGCGTGGGTCGTCGCCGTCGGTGATGTCGACCAGGCGGCCGCCGGTCAGCCGGGCGTGGAACGCGGTCTCCAGGTCGGTGACCCGGCACGCGAGCGTCCGGTCGAGGTCGAGCTTGCCCTGGGTCTCCGCGTTGGCCGCGAGTTTCGCGGCGAGATCGTGCAACGCCTGGCGGCACTCGTCCACGGTGGCCATTCGCACCCTCCCTCACGACACCAGCACGGTACCTCAGGAAGTTGTCGGGGGTGCCCGGTAGCGTGGCACCCGACGCGGCGAGAGGAGGCGAGATCATGCCGGATGCATGGCGAGCGTATCTGGACCTGGCGCTCGGGCTGACGGAGGCCCCACGGAAGAAGGCGCAACAGGTCGCCGGGGAACTGCTCAACAAGGGCGGTGCGACGGCGGCACAACTGCAAGGACTGGTGGAGGACCTGGTCTCGGCCGGGGTGGCCAATCGCGAGGCGTTGACGAACATCGTCCGCTACGAGGTGGACCGGGCACTCGGGCACGTCGGGCTGGCCACCGCCGACGAGGTCTCCGACCTGACGACACGGGTGCATGACCTGGAGCGGCAGCTGCGCGAGGCGCAGGCGCGGGCCACCGCGGCGGAGAGCGCCGAGGTGAGCGGGACGCGGCTGGAGAAGCCGGCGCCGGCGCCGCGACCGGTGAAGAAGGCCGTCGCGAAGAAGGCGGTCAAGGCGAAACCGAACGCCATGCCGGCGGCGGGCACCGTGCCGGCCGTGCCGGCGGGGAACGCCGCGGCGTCGTCGGCGGGGCCGGTTGCTGAGGCGGCCGGGGCTCCGGTTGCCGGCTCGGGTTCCGGGCCGGCCGGGCGGCGGGCCAAGAAGGTGCCGGCCAAGGCGGCGTCCAACGGGGCGGCGCCGGTGAAGCGGGCGCCGGCGAAGAGTGCGGCGGCGTCGCCGGAGGCGGGTGCAGGGGTGGCACCCGTCAAGCGAGCGCCGGTCAAGAAGACTGTGGGTCGGCGGGCGTCGGCGCCGTCGGCCAGGAAGCCCGCGGCGGGCCTGCCGGTTGATGATGTGCCGGTTCAGGCGGCCAACGCGCTGACCGAGACCACCGGCGGGCCGTCGGCTGAGGGTGCGCCGGCCCGCACCGGTTCGCCGGCCAAGAAAGCGGCCAAGCGTGCGCCGGCGAAGGCGGCGGGGCCTGGGGCTGCGGTGAAGCGAGCGCCTGGGCGCAAGGCCGCGGGGTCGGGCCCGGCGCTGGACCAGGCGGGGCCGCCCGGGACCGCTGCGGCGCCGGTCAGCTCGGTGACGGAGGCTGCGGCGGCGACTGAGCTGCCGCCCGTTACGCCGTCGTCGCCGGCCGGGGGATCGGCGGTGGCTGAGCCGACGGCTGTGGCATCAGTTGCGGCTGCGGAAGAGCCGGCGGCTGCGAAGCCGGTGAGCGCCGAGGTGCCGGGGCAGGCTTCGCGGGCGGCGGCTTCGGCGGCGCTGGAGCAGGGACACCAGGCCGCGGCGCCGCGCAAGCGGGCGCCTCGCAAGGCGGTGGCTTCGGCGGGTGGCGCTGCGACGGCTACGCGGACTGCTGCGCCCGCGAAGGGCGCTGCGGTGGGTGAGACGGTCTCCGAGGCTGCGCCCGCGAAGGATGCTGCGGTGGGTGAGACGGTCTCCGAGGCTGCGCCTTCGAGTGAGGCCGCTGCGAAGACCGCGCCTGCGCGGGCTGCGGCGGTTGAGCAGCCGGCCGCGGACGCTGCTGCGGTCAGCGGGACCGGGGCTGAGGCCGCGCCGCGGAAGGCGGGGCGGGCTGCGGCGAGTGGTGGGGCTCGGAAGGCCGCGCCGCGGAAGGCGGCGGGTGGGAGTGACGCCGCGCCGAAGACGGTTACGCAGCGGACGCCGGCCAAGAAGGCCGCGGCCGGCAAGACGAACGACGAGGGTGCTCCGGTGACGGCGGCGCGGCGGGGTGCCGCGGGGCGGACGCCGGCGAAGAAGGCCGCGCAGGTGCCCAGCCAGTCGACGCCGGCGGAGGACAGCGCCGGCCGGACCGAGAAGCCGGAGGCGTGACCCCGTGACGTTCCCCAACTCCCCACAGCCCGGTCCGCGGCCGGGTCCGCCGCCCGGGGGATACCGGCCCGCGCCGCCTCCGGGTGGCTATCGCCCTGCGCCTGCGCCTGCGCCGGGCGGGCACCGGCCGCAGGGTGGTGGCCCGGTGCCTGGGCATCCCGGCGGTGCCGGTCAGCCGGGGCAGCCGGGCGGTTCCGGGCAGCCGGGGCATTCGGGCGGTGCCGGTCAGCCGGGGAGCTGGCGGCCGGGTGATCGTGGTGGAGATGCGGGTGGCGGTGGCGTTTCTGGTGGGGCGGGTGCGTCTGTCGAGGGCATGAGCGAGGCGCAGCCGGAGAACGTGGGTGCGGGGCAGCCGGGTGGGAACGGGGAGGACACCGGGCACCCCGCGGTCGACGCGGTGCTACGGTCGCTCGCCAACGCCGCGCGGCTGGCACCGGCGGAGCAGATCGCCGAGTACGAGGCCGCGCACCAGGTGCTCCAGGAAACCCTGGCGAGCATCGACCGCTGACACCCGTACGCAAAAAGGATCTTTATGGCCCGCCGTGCGCGACTGGACGCTGAGCTCGTCCGCCGCAAGCTTGCTCGTTCCCGGGAACAGGCCGCCGCGCTCGTCGCGGCCGGCCGGGTGCAGGTCCGGGGCACCGTCGCCCAGAAGGTGGCGGCGATGGTGGACCCGGCCGACCCGATCGTGGTCACCGGGGAGGATCCGCAGACCGAGTACGTGTCCCGGGGCGGGCACAAGCTGGCCGGTGCGCTGGCGGTGTTCGGGCCGCGCGGGCTGACCGTGAGCGGGCGCCGCTGCCTGGACGCGGGCGCGTCCACCGGTGGCTTCAGCGATGTGCTGCTGCGGGCCGGGGCGAAGCAGGTGGTCGCGGTCGACGTGGGCTACGGGCAGCTGGCGTGGCCGATCCGCACCGACGAGCGGGTCGTGGTGCAGGAACGCACCAACGTGCGGACGCTGACGCCGGAAGCGATCGGTGGGCCGGTCGATCTGACCGTGGCGGACCTGTCGTTCATCTCGCTGCGGCTGGTGCTGCCCGCGCTCGCCGCCTGCACGGCGGCCGACGGTGACCTGGCGCTGATGGTGAAACCGCAGTTCGAGGTCGGCAAGGAAAGGGTCGGCGCGGGCGGCGTGGTGCGTGACTGGCGGTTGCGTGCCGAGGCGGTTCTGGACGTGGCGGCGGCCGCGGCGGAGCTGGGACTGGGCGTGGTGGATGTCACCGCGAGCCCGCTGCCGGGGCCGAGCGGCAACGTCGAGTTCTTCGTGTGGTTCCGGCGGGACGCGCCGCCGGCGGATCGGGAACGGGTCGAGGCTGTGGTCGCTGCCGGGCCGTCCGGCGCGGCGGCGGAGGCTGGCGGGGTTGAGGCGGCGGTCGCGGGTGGCGCGGCGGCGGACGCCGGCGGGGTTGAGGCCGCGGTCGCGGCTGGCCCGGCGGAAGCCGGTGCTGGTGCGGTTGGCGCCGGTTCCGGCGCCGGCGGTGCTGGTGAGGCTGGTGCGGTTGAGGCCGGCGCCGTCGTGGGTGGTGCGGATCTCAAGGAGGAGAAATGACTCGCTCGGCCCTGCTGGTGACGCACACCGGCCGCCGGCAGAGCACGCAGCACGCCCGGGCGGTGGCGCTGGATCTGCTCGCCGCCGGGTTCGAGGTGCGGGTGATGGCCGATGAGGTCGCCGACCTGGATCTGCCACCAGGGGTGCTGCCGGTGGACGACCCGGCGGCTGCCGAGGGCGCGGAGATCGTGCTGGCGCTCGGCGGCGACGGGACGTTCCTGCGCGCGGCCGAGCTGGCCCGGCCGGTGAAGGCGCCGCTGCTCGGGATCAACCTGGGCAAGGTGGGCTTCCTCGCGGAGGCGGAGATCGACCACATCGATCAGGCCGTCGCTGACGTGGTGGCGGGTGCCTACAAGGTGGACGAGCGGCTGACGCTGGACGTGCGGGCGGAGTACGACGGGCGGCTGATCGCCGAGTCGTGGGCGCTCAACGAGGTCACCGTGGAGAAGGGGCAGCGGGCGCAGATGCTCGAACTGCTCGTCGACGTCGACGGGCGGCCGCTGTCCCGCTACGGCTGCGACGGTGTGGTGTGCGCCACACCGACCGGGTCGACGGCGTACGCGTTCTCGGCCGGCGGCCCGGTGGTCTGGCCCGAGGTGGAGGCGCTGCTGCTCGTCCCGATCAGTGCGCACGCACTGTTCAGCAAGCCGCTGGTGACCGCGCCGACGTCGACGTTCGTGCTGACTGTCGACCCGTACACGTCGTTTGCCGTGCTCTGCTGTGACGGCCGTCGCACCTGGGACCTGCCGCCGGGTTCGAAGGTGACGGTCGAAAGGGGTCAGCTGCCGGTGCGGCTGGTGCGGTTGGCGCCGCGCCCGTTTACCGACACGCTGGTCGCGAAGTTCGAGTTGCCGGTCGTCGGCTGGCGAGGGAATCGACGCTGACCATCGGGGTTGCTTCGGTTTTCCACCGCGGGTAAGCGCAGCTACCCGCGGTGGGCATTTGTCGGTGGGTCCCGATACTGTCTGCCCTGTGCTGGAGGAACTGCGCATCACCGGGCTCGGCGTCATCGACGACACGACGCTGCGGCTCACGTCCGGAATGAATGTGATCACCGGTGAGACCGGTGCCGGTAAGACCATGGTGGTGACCGGTCTCGGACTGCTCTTCGGTGGCCGGGCCGACGCCGGCCGGGTCCGGGCCGATCCGGGCCGTGCGGTGGTGGAGGGCCGGCTGCGGCTGGCCGGCAGCCTCGGTGACGCGATCCGGCCCCGGATCACCGACGCCGGTGGCGAGGCCGACGACGACGGTTCGGTGCTGCTCAGCCGCACGGTGACGGCCGAGGGCCGGTCCCGGGCGCACGTGGGCGGGCGCAGCATGCCGGTGTCGATGCTCAGCGAGCTGGGCGAGCAGGTCCTCGCGGTGCACGGCCAGTCCGACCAGCTGCGGTTGCTCCGCCCGTCCGAGCAGCGTTCCGCGCTGGACCGGTTCGCCGGCCCGGAGCACGAGAAGCTGCTGGAGGGCTATCGCGAGGCGTTCACCCGCTGGCGCGCGGTGGTGGAGGATCTGGCCGACCGGCGGCGCAACGCCCGCCAGCGGTCGCAGGAGGCCGACCTGCTCAAGCTCGGCCTCGACGAGATCACCCGGGTGGATCCGCAGCCCGGTGAGGACGAGGAGTTGCGCGCCGAGGTCCAGCGGCTGGAGCACGCCGAGGGCCTGCGGGTCGCCGCGACGCTGGCCGCGCAGGCGCTGGCCGGCGGGGTGGAGGCGGCCGACGACACGCCGGACGCGACGCAGCTGCTCGGCCTGGCCCGCCGCACCCTGGAGGGCCAGTCGGCGGTGGACGCGTCGCTCGGCGACCTGGCCGCCCGGATCGAGGAGGCGGCCACCCTGGTCGGCGACGTCTCCTCCGAGCTCTCCGCCTATCTGGGCACGCTCGACGCGGACCCGGCCCGGCTCGAGGCGATCTACGAGCGGCGGGCCGCCTTGCGGGCGCTCACCCGGAAATATGCCGACGACATCGACGGTGTGATCGAGTGGGCGGAGAACGCCCGCACCAAGTTGAGCGAGCTGGACACCTCCGACGAGCTGCTGGAGGAGCTGGACAAGGAGCGCCAGCGGCTGGCCGCGACGGTCGGCGAGCTGGCCGGGCGGCTGACCGCGGCCCGGCGGGAGGCGGCCGGCCGGTTCTCCGAGGCGGTCAGTGTCGAGCTGGCCGGCCTGGCGATGCCGCACGCCCGCGTCGAGGTGGCGGTGCTGACCCGGCCGCCGTCGCGCGACGAGCCGACGGTCACGGTCGACGGTGCGGATCTCGCCGCCGGGCCGGACGGCGCCGACGACGTGGAGCTGCGGCTGCTGGCCCACCCGGGCGCGCCGGCGCTGCCCCTGCAGAAGGGCGCCTCCGGTGGTGAGCTGTCCCGGGTGATGCTCGCCATCGAGGTGGTGTTCGCCGGTGCGGGCGGTCCGCCGACCCTGGTCTTCGACGAGGTGGACTCCGGTGTGGGCGGCACGGCCGCGGTGGAGATCGGGCGGCGGCTGGCGCGGCTCGCCCGTACGCATCAGGTGTTGGTGGTGACGCACCTGCCGCAGGTCGCGGCGTTCGCCGATCGCCACCTGGTGGTCGCGAAGGACACCGGTGGGGCGATCACCACGAGTGGCGTCCGGATCGTCGAGGAGACCGAGCGGGCCCGGGAATTGTCCCGGATGCTGGCGGGTCTGCCCGATTCGGATCTTGGTATCGCGCACGCGGAGGAGTTGCTTTCCGTAGCGGCACGGGAGAAACGTGCCTGATAAGTCCGTCTTGTCGGTGAGCTGGCGCATGTCGCGGGGGAGCGGCGTGCGGCGGCGTGTCAGGATGGCCGGGATGCGACTTCCCATTCCCACACTGCGCCGGACCCGCGGCACCGAGCCGGGCCCGGTCTCCGGGCTGGCCCGGCTGGACCGGCGGACCAAGCGCCTCACCGGGCGGCTGCGGCCCGGTGAGATCGCCGTGATCGACCACGTCGATCTGGACCGGGTCGCCGCTGATTCCCTGGTGGCGGCCGGGGTGACGGCGGTGCTCAACGTCAAGCCGTCGATCTCCGGGCGCTATCCGAACCTCGGTCCCGAGGTGCTGATCCAGGGTGGCGTGATCCTCGTCGACAACCTCGGCGAGGAGGTTTTCCAGGGCATCCGCGAGGGCCAGGTGGTCAGCATCGAGGGCGGCACCGTGCTGCTCGACGGTGAGCCGGTGGCGACCGGGGAGCGGCAGGACGCGGAGTCCGTGGCGAAGGCGATGGCCGACGCCCGCGAGGGCCTGTCGGTGCAGCTCGAGGCGTTCGCGGCGAACACCATGGATTACCTGAAGCAGGAGCGCGACCTGCTGCTCGACGGCGTCGGTGTGCCCGATGTGCAGACCAACATCGCCGGGCGGCACGTGCTGATCGTGGTGCGGGGTTACGACTACAAGGACGACCTCGACGTCCTGCGGCCGTATATCCGGGAGTACAAACCGGTGCTGATCGGCGTGGACGGCGGCGCCGACGCGCTGGTGGAGAACGGCTACACCCCCGACATGATCATCGGGGACATGGACTCGGTCACCGACGACGTGCTCCGCTGCGGCGCCGAGGTGGTCGTGCACGCCTACCCGGACGGCCGCGCGCCCGGCCTGCAGCGGGTGCAGAACCTGGACGTCGACGCGCTGACCTTCCCGGCCGCGGCGACCAGCGAGGACCTGGCCATGCTCCTGGCCGACGAGAAGGGCGCGTCGCTGATCGTGGCGGTCGGCACCCACGCGAACCTCGTGGAGTTCCTCGACAAGGGCCGTGGCGGCATGGCCTCCACCTTCCTCACCCGGCTGAAGGTCGGCGGCAAGCTGGTCGACGCCAAGGGGGTGAGCCGGCTCTACCGGCAGAACATCTCCGGCTCCGCGCTGCTGCTGCTGGTGCTGTCCGCGGTGGCCGCGATGGCGTCGGCGATCGCGGTATCGACGGTGGGGAAGGCGTATCTCACCGTGGTGTCCGAGTGGTGGGACAATTTCGTCTTCCAGCTGGGCAATCTTCTCTGAGGGCATCGTGATCAACTTCCGGTACCACGTGGTGTCGCTCACCGCGGTCTTCCTGGCCCTGGCGATCGGGCTGGTGGTCGGCACCGCCGCCCTCAACGGCCCGGTCTCGGAGAACCTGCGGGCCAACCTCAACGCGCTGAAGAAGGACAACGACGTCAAGCGTGACCAGGTCCTGCAGGCACGCGAGGAGCTGAGCCGTAACCAGGACTTCGCCCGGGAGATGGCGCCGTACGGGCTGTCCGGCCGGCTGGCCGGGCGCAAGGTGGCCGTGGTGACGCTCCCGGAGGCCGGTGACTCGGCCGACGGCGTGGTGGAGATGCTCGGCGTGGCCGGCGCCACGCTGACCGCCCGGGTCGGGGTCGAGACCAAGTTCTTCGAGCAGGCCAACGCCAACCAGCTGCTCGACCTGGCCGACGAGTCGTCGCAGCCGAGCATCCCGGCGTCCGGGCTGCCGCGTAACAGCGACGGGGTGGAGACCGCGAGCGCGCTGCTGGCGCTCACCCTGCTGCAGGGCACGGTGACGCCGACGGCCGGTGACGTGACCGCGGTGCTGACCGCGTTCTCCCAGGCCGGTTACATCACGGTGGAGGACAAGGCGACCGGCGGCGCCGACGCGATCGTCCTGGTGGCCGGCCCGCCGGCGACCGACAAGGAGGCCGGCCGCAAGAGCCAGTCGGCGGTGACCATGGCGACCCAGTTCAAGCACCGGCCGCTGGTGGTGGCCGGGGACGGCGGCGGTGAGGGCAGCCTGGTGGCCGGGGTGCGCAACGACCCGGCGCTGGTGAAGGAGATCTCCACGGTGGACAACGCGAGCACCGTGCAGGGTCAGGTCGCCACCGGCATGGCCACCTACGAGCGGCTGGTGCTCAACCGGTCCGGGCAGTACGGACTCGCCGCCGGCGCCACGTCCATGGTGCCGACGCCCGCGGTGTGACCGCGTCTAGACTTCTCGGCCATGGCTTTCCTCCGTTCGTTCGGTATCGGCGCGTCGGTGGCGCGGACCACCCTGGCCTGGGTGCGGCGCGACCCGAACGCGGGTGAGCTGCGCCGGACCAACTTCCACGGGCGGACGGTGTCGCTGGCCGGCGGCCCGGCACTCGCGCTCGGCGCCACCATCGGTGCGGCCTCCGGCGCCCGTGACCGCAGGCTGGCCGATGTGGCTCAGGTAGTTCGGGTCGATCGGGATGCAGTGCCCGCCCACCCCCGGCCCCGGGTAGAACGCCTGGAACCCGAACGGCTTGGTGGACGCC
>NZ_JBEZZB010000225.1:0-13362 GCF_040638955.1 Actinoplanes sp. NPDC024001 | reverse complement strand
GCGCCCAACGTTTACAGCGTGGACTACCAGGGTATCTAATCCTGTTCGCTCCCCACGCTTTCGCTCCTCAGCGTCAGTATCGGCCCAGAGACCCGGCGAGGGTGAGGGCCCGGGGCGCCCGCCCGACCGGAAGCTCGGTCTCCTCCACCGGCCCGGCGGCGTCATCGATTGCGGTCTCGTCCGGCGCCCCGCCAGCAACGTCGACCGGCGCGGCCTCGGCCGGGTCCTCGCCCTCCGCGCCGCCGACCGCCTCAGCCGATCCCGCGCCGCCCATCACCGCGGCGGTGCGGGGCACGGCAGGGCTGCTTAAGGAAGGGCC
Source organism: Actinoplanes sp. NPDC024001 (assembly GCF_040638955.1). Taxonomy (NCBI): domain Bacteria; kingdom Bacillati; phylum Actinomycetota; class Actinomycetes; order Micromonosporales; family Micromonosporaceae; genus Actinoplanes; species Actinoplanes sp. NPDC024001. Next base: position 13,043 of record NZ_JBEZZB010000225.1, on the reverse strand, counting down.
GTCCGGCGGGCCGCTGGAGGAAGGGCCGTCCGGCGGGCCGGTGTCCCAGGGGTCCGGCTCCGGTGGTTCGGTCGGTGGCGGCGCCTCCGGGCCGCTGCCCGGCCGCGGGACGGGCATCGCCAGTTCGGCCAGGAAGCGGCTGGGCTGCTCCTCGCCCGCCGAACCGCCGACGCTCGCCGAGGCCACCGCGGTCGCCACCAGGCGGCGACGAGCCCGGGTGGCGGCCACGTAGAAGAGCCGCCGCTCCTCGTCGAGCAGGGCCGAGGTCTCGGCGACCACGGCGGCCGCACCCGAGGCGGGACGGCCGGCGATCACGTCGACCAGCCGCTCCGAGCCGAGGAGGCTGCCCCGCAGGCGCAGGTCGGGCCAGATCCCCTCCTGCACGCCGGCCAGGACCACGACGTCCCACTCCAGGCCTTTGGCCGCGTGCACGGTGAGCAGCCGGACCGCATCGCCACGGTCGGCGCTCGGGGCGATCGAGTCGGCCGGCAGATCCTGGCCGAGCACGTGGTCGAGGAAGACCTCGGTGCGCGCACCGGGCAGCCGGTCGACGAAGCGAGCCGCGGCGTCGAAGAGGACCACGATCGCGTCGAGGTCCCGGTCGGCCGCCTCGGCCCGCCACTGCCGGGCCCGGCCCACCTCCCGCTGCTCCGGCATGGGGGATTCGCGGGTGCTCATCGCATACCACCGGTCGGCGAGGCCGCTGGCCCGCCAGACGGCCCAGAGCACGTCCTCGGCGGTGGCGCCGGGCACGGCTGCGGCTTCCCGGACGACCGCGAGCAGCCGCGCGATCGTCTGCGCCGGCCGCGCCCACCGCCGCTCGACCATGTCCAGCCCGGCCGGGTCGCTGACCGCGTCGACGAGCAGCTCACCGGAGGGACGCCGATCGCCCGCGGCCAGCGCGAGGGCCCGCAGTCCCTGCCGCAGCCGGCGCTCGGCCAGCGGGTCGGCGCCACCGAGCGGCGAGTGCAGCAGCGCGACCGCGGCCTCCTCGTCGAGCACCTCGGGGTCGAGCGCGCACCGCAGGAGCAGCAGGAACGGAGCGACCGCCGGTTGCAGGTGCAACGGCAGATCCTCGGCGTGGATGACGGTCGGCACCCCGGCGGCGGCCAGCGCCCGCTGGACCGACGGCTGCTGCAGGGCGGTGGATCGCATCAGAACCGCCATGCGCGACCACGGCACACCATGCAGCAGGTGCGCCTCCCGCAGGACGTGCGAGATGTAGGCGGTCTCCGCGGCCGGCGACCGGAAGGTCCGCACGACGGCCTCCGCCACGGGCGCGAAGGGCCCACCGTCGGGCGGGGAAGCGCCGGCTCGATCGCCACTCTCTGGCGAACCCGCCCGCGAAGATCCAGCATCAGCCGAACCCGCCGACGAAGGACCAACACCAGACGAACCCGGCTGCGAAGCGCCGGTATCAGGCGAACCCGGCTGCGAAGCGCCGGTATCAGGCGAACCCGCCGGCGAAGCGCCGGCAACAGGCGAACCCGGCTGCGACGGATCAGCCTGCGCGGCCGCGGGCTGGGGGGGATCTGCTGGCGGCGGGAACATCGGGCGATGCCCCATCGGCCCGCGCATGCGCCGCGCCACCCGGCTGGTCGCGGTGAGCAGCGACGGCGCCGCACGGTAGTTCGTGTGCAGGACGAGGGTCTCGGCCGGAGCACCCGCCGCCGATCGGAACGTCGTCGAGAACGTCGAGACCACGCTCGGGTCGGCGCCCCGGAAGCCGTATACCGACGAGTCCGGGTCGGCGAAGGCGACGAGTGGCTTGCCGCCGCCGGCGATCTGGGTGAGCAGCTCGACCTGGGCCGGGTCGGTCTCGGCCAGCTCGTCCACGAAGACGAACTCGAGACGCCGCCGCTCGGCGGCCAGCAGGTCGGGCTCGTCGGCGAGCAGACCCGAAGCGGCCCGGACGAGCTCGGCCGGGTCATAGGCCGTCGACCCGCGGGTGGTCACGTCGCGCAGTGCGAGAACCGCCACATATTCGCGGAGGAAGCGCGCCGCGGCGGGCCAGTCGTCGCGGCCCAGCCGCTCGCCGAGCCGGGCCAGCTCCACCGGCCCGATGCCCCGCTCCGCCGCACGCTGCATGAGGTCACGCAGCTGCTGCGCGAACGCCCGCGTGGGCAACGCCGGCCGCAGTGCTTCCGGCCACCCGATGTCGTCGGTCGCCTCGGGGTCGCCGACGACCGAGAGCAGCTCCCGGATGATCAGATCCTGCTCGGGACCGGTGAGCAGCCGCGGGGACGGCTCGCCCCGCTCCGCCGCCGCACGACGGAGGAGGCCGAACGCGTACGCATGGAAGGTCCTGACGAGCGGCTCGTGGACGATCCGGCCGGGATCGTCGGCGATCCGCGCCTCGATGCGGTCGCGGAGTGCCGCCGCGCCGCGGCGGCCGAAGGTCAGCACCAGGATCCGCTCCGGATCGGCGCCGGCCGCGATGCGGGCCGCGACCGCCTCGATCAGAACGGACGTCTTGCCGGTGCCGGGACCGCCGACCACCAGCAGCGGCCCGGCGGTGTGCTCGATCACCCGGCGCTGGACCGGGTCGGCCGGCAGCGCGGGCGTGACCGGACGGGGGCGCCGGACCAGGCGATAGGCCGGCCGGCGCACCGGAGTTGGGGGGGCCGGCGTGCTCACGGCATCTATGAGAGCACGCCGGTACGACGTTATCCCCTGCCGAGGGTGTCCTCGATGAGGTCGATCGCGGCCGGAACCGATCGGGCCACCTGGATCATCTCCATGGCCGAGGGCCGGACGAACTTCTCGTCGACCAGCCCGCCGAGCCAGCGCAGCAGCCCGTCGTAGAAGCCGTCCGGGTCGAGCAGCACGATCGGCTTGCGGTGCACGGCGAGGGTGGCGGTGGTCCACACCTCGAAGAGCTCGTCCAGCGTGCCGAGGCCACCGGGCAGGGTGAGGAAGGCGTCCGATCGTTCGATCATCAGGTTCTTCCGGGCGCCCATGTCGGTGGTGACCAGGAGCTCGTCGGAGGCGATGTCGGCGACCTCGAGGTCGACCAGGCATTGCGGGATGATGCCCAGGGTGTGCCCGCCGGCCGAGCGAGCGCCGTCGGCAACCGTGCCCATCATGCCGACGCAGCCACCGCCGGAGACCAGGACGTGCCCGCGTTCGGCGAGGGCCCGCCCGGTTTCCGCGGCGAGGTCGAGCCAACGCTGTTCGAGGGTGGTCGAGGAGGCGCAGAAGACGCAGACGGCCGCCACGTCACCGCTTCCCGTTCGGGTCGGCGAGGGCCGCGTCGGCGTCCACGATGATGCGGACCGCCTCGGCAACGTCGTCGGTGACCTGGATCAAGTCGAGATCCGCAGCACTGATCTTGCCCTCGTCGAGCATGCGCCGTTTCAGCCAGTCGAGCAGACCGCCCCAGTACTCGGCGCCCATCAGGATCACCGGGAACCGGGTGACCTTCTTCGTCTGGACCAGGGTGATCGCCTCGAACAGCTCGTCGAGCGTGCCGAAGCCGCCCGGCAGCACGACGAAGGCCTGCGCGTACTTGACGAACATGGTCTTGCGGACGAAGAAGTAGCGGAAGTCGATGCCGACGTCGACCCAGTCGTTGAGCCCCTGCTCGAACGGCAGCTCGATGCCGAGTCCCACGGACATCCCGCCGGCCTCGGTGGCTCCCCGGTTGGCCGCCTCCATCACGCCCGGACCGCCCCCGGTGATCACCGCGTAGCCGGCCTCGGCGAGCGCCGCACCCAGGCTGTACGCCAGCTCGCACTCGTAGCTCTCCGCGCTGCTGCGGGCCGAACCGAAGACGCTCACCGCCGGCGGGAGGTCGGCCAGGGTGTCGAAGCCCTCGACGAACTCGGAAAGGATGCGCAGCGCCCGCCAGGCGTCCTTGGTCTTCCACTCGCTGCGGTGATGGGAGTCGAGCAACTTCTGGTCGGCCGTGCTGGGCGGGATGGAGTCACGCCGTAGCGTGACCGCCCCGCGATGACGTTCCGGACCGGGTTGAGGTCGCCCGTTGGTGCTCTCCGTCATGCGTCCAAGGTAGTGCGGACGGTCAGTACCTGGTGAATAACCGGCTGCGTTTCGGTAAGAGGATTGCGACCTCCGGACCTTTTTGCCAGATTGAAGCAACCGACAGTAGCTCCGGCACGTCTGTACTGTTACCGACCTGGCATCACCGGGCTCCCGGCGAAGGAGCAGCCACCGTGACGAATCGATACGAGCGCCTCAAGATGCAGCGCCGCATGCAGCGCCGGATCCGCCTGGTGGTGGAGGAAAGGCGAGTCGCCTTCGCGGCCCGTGACGCCGAGCCGACCGTCGACCTGGAAGCGACCATGGAGATACCGCCCGAGCTGCTGGCGGTCCCGCAACGGGCAATCGGCCGGGTGGCGGCGCCGCAGGTCTAGGGCGCCAGCCAGCGGTAAAGCGTGGCCGACCCGTCGCGGATCTTCCCGATCTCGACGTGCTCGTCCGGCGCGTGCGCGAGGGCCGGGTCACCGGGCCCGTAATTCAGAGCCGGGATGCCGAGCGCCGCGAAGCGCGCCACGTCGGTCCAGCCGAGTTTGCCGGCCGGTTCAAGGCCGATCGCGGCGAGGAACTCCCGGGCCGGGGCCGCACTGAGGCCGGGCAGCGCGCCCGGCGCCGAGTCGGTCACCTCCAGCTCGTACCCGTGGAAGATCTCCTGCAGGTGTTCCAGCGCCTGCTTCTCGGACCGGTCCGGGGCGAACCGCAGGTTCACGTCGATCGAGCACTCGTCCGGCACGACGTTGCCGGCGATGCCGCCGTCGATCCGGACCGCGCTCAACCCCTCCCGGTACGTGCACCCGTCGATCGTCACGGTCCGCGGGTGGTAGTCCTCGAGCCGGCGCAGCACCTCGCCCATCGCGTGGATCGCGTTGACCCCGCGCCAGGCCCGGGCGGTGTGCGCCCGCCGCCCCGCGGTCCGGATCCGCACCCGCATGGTCCCCTGGCAACCCGCCTCGACCAGCCCGTACGTCGGCTCGAGCAGCACCGCGAAGTCGGCCTGCAGCCATTTCGGGTGTGACTGCGCCACCAGGTTGAGCCCGTTGAACTCGGACTCGATCTCCTCCGCCTCGTAGAAGAGGTAGGTGAGGTCGTACCGCGGGTCGGGCAGGGTGACCGCTAGGTGCAGGGCGAGCGCGACCCCGGACTTCATGTCCGAGGTGCCGCAGCCGTAGATCAGGTCGTCGACGACCGTCGACGGCAGGTTGTCGTTGACCGGCACGGTGTCCAGGTGCCCGGCGAGGATCACGCGCTGCGCGTGGCCCAGTTTGGTGCGGGCCATCACCGTGTTACCCAACCGGCGCACGCTCAGGTGATCGGCCCGGCGGAGGACGTCCTCCACACAGTCGGCGATCACCTTTTCGTCGCGGGAGACGGACTCGATGTCGACCAGGGCGCGGGTCAGCACGACCGGGTCGAGCAGCACGTCCGGGGTAAGCGGGTTGGCCATGTGCGCACCATACCGGGGGGACACGACGCCCCCGATGGCTCGTTCAGGGTCCGGTAGGGTTCGGTCCGTGGAAACCGCGATCTCGACTTCGCCCGCCTGGGGCATCGGCCTCGCCACCGTCACCGCCGAGGGACAGGTTCTGGACACCTGGTTCCCGGCCGGTTACCTCGGCCTCGGTGAGGAGCCCGCCGACGCACCGGCGCTCCCGGCCGGGCAGACCGGCCCCAAGCTGCTTCCCGGCCTGAGCACCGTCGAGGTCCGTACGGTGATCAAGTCGCTGGCCGACCCGATCACCGACGCCTCCGACGCGTACCTGCGGTTGCACCTGCTCTCGCACCGCCTGGTCGAGCCGAACGCGCTGAACCTGGACGGCATCTTCGGCAAGCTGGCGAACGTGGCCTGGACCTCGGCCGGCCCCTGCCCGCCGGAGCGGGTCGACGAGCTGCGGTTCCTGGAGCGCGCCGCCGGTCGCCAGCTCGCCGTCTACGGCGTCGACAAGTTCCCGCGCATGATCGATTACGTGGTGCCGTCCGGCGTGCGGATCGCCGACGCCGACCGGGTCCGCCTCGGCGCCCACCTGGCCTCCGGCACGACCGTCATGCACGAGGGATTCGTCAACTTCAACGCCGGCACGCTCGGCACCTCGATGGTCGAGGGCCGGATCGTGCAGGGTGTGGTGGTCGGCGACGGCTCGGACATCGGCGGCGGTTCGTCGATCATGGGCACGCTCTCCGGCGGCGGCAAGGAGAAGGTGCGCATCGGCGAGCGCAGCCTGCTCGGCGCGAACGCGGGCATCGGCATCTCGCTCGGTGACGACTGCGTGGTCGAGGCGGGCGTCTACATCACCGCCGCTTCCAAGATCACGCTGCCCGACGGTCGTGTGGTGAAGGCCATCGAGCTGTCCGGTGTGAACAATCTCCTGTTCTGGCGCAACTCGGTCTCCGGTGCGCTGGAGGCCCGCCCGCGCAAGGGCACCGGCATCGAGCTGAACGCCGCGCTGCACACCAACGACTAGCCCGAACGCAACGCTGAGGCGGCCGCCGTGCGAACGGCGGCCGTCAGTGTGTTCAGGGTCTGCGACTCGATCCGCCAGTACTGCCAGTAGAGCGGCACGTCCAGGTGCCGGCCGGGCGCGATCTCGACGTAGCGGCCGGCCGCCAGGTCGGGGCGGGCGTTCTGCTCGGGGACCAGGCCCCAGCCCAGACCGATCCGGATCGCCTCGTTGAAGGTGGCCGCGCCGGGCACGTAGTGGATCGGCGGCTCCGGCCGGCCGTCGAGGAAGCGGTGCTGCAGCCGATCCTTGCGGTTGTAGACCAGCATCGGCGCCCGGCTCAGGTCGCTCGCGTCGAAACCGGGCGCGGCGACCGGCAGGTAACGCATGGCGCCCAGCCGTTCCACCCGGCATCCCTGGACCGCGACGTGCTCGGCGGTCACCGCCGCCATCACGGTGCCGGCCCGCAGCAGCTCGGCGGTGTGATCCTGATCGTCGGTGTGCACCTCGAAGGTCACCCCCGGCACGCGGGTGAGCACCGGCAGGAACCAGCTGTTCAGCGAGTCCGCGTTGACCACGATCGAGAGCCGGGTGCCGCCGCGCGCCTGGGCCAGCGCCTCCCGCTCCAGCAGGGCCACCTGACCGGCGAACCGGACCAGCGCCGCGCCGGCCTCGGTCGCCACGCAGGGTTTGGCCCGGCGCACCAGCACCTGGCCGACCGTCTGCTCCAGCGCCTTGATCCGCTGACTGATCGCGGACGGTGTGACGTGCAGCGCACGAGCCGCCGCCTCGAAGCTCCCGTGCTCGACGACGGCCTGGAAGGTCGCGAGCTGCACCTGATCCATGTTTAGCAACTCTAATCGTTCGTAAGAATGATTAGCTAGAGTGCGGTCGGCTCTCCCCGTAGCGTCGAATTCGTGCTCGCCTCCGCTCTCGCCGGCTTTGCCGCCTCCGCAGTTCTGATCATCGCCATCGGGGCTCAGAACGCCTTCGTCCTTCGCCAGGGACTGCGCCGGGAACACGTACTCCCGGTGGTTTTGACCTGTGCCCTCTCGGACCTGGCGCTGATCTGCGCCGGCATCGCCGGCCTGGGCGCGGTCCTGACCGCGCGACCCGAACTGGTCACCGCGATCCGATGGGCCGGAGCGGCGTTCCTGCTGGCCTATGCCGTGCTGGCCGCGCGCCGCGCGCTGCGGCCGCAGGCGCTCGACCCGGCCGGCCAGGCGCCCGCCACCCTGCGTGCGACGCTGCTCACCTGCCTCGCGCTGACCTACCTGAACCCGCACGTCTACCTGGACACCGTCCTGCTGCTCGGCTCGGTCGCGCAACAGCACACCGACCGCTGGGCGTTCGGCCTGGGCGCGGCCGCTGCCAGCCTGGTCTGGTTCACCGCACTCGGCACCGGCGCGCACCGGCTCGCTCCGCTGCTGGCCCGGCCGTCCGCGTGGCGCATCCTGGACGGCCTGATCGCCGCGGTGATGGCCGCACTCGGTGTTGCTCTGATCGCGCAGGCTTGACTCTCACCCTGGGTGAGACCTCAGAGTTGAGCGGGTGAAGAGCGATCTGCGGGGCATCGGCGAGGTGGCCCGGGCGAGCGGCCTGAGCGTCAGCGCCCTGCGGTTCTATGACGGCGCCGGCGTGCTGGTGCCCGCCGCCGTCGACCGCGCCACCGGCTATCGCCGTTACACGGCGGTGCAGATCAGAGCAGCCCGGCTCATCGCCGGCCTGCGGCGCGTCGGCATGCCGGTCGCCGAGATCGCCCAGGCAGTTCAAGACCTGCAAAACCCCGATTCGGTACGGCGAAGGCTCGACCTCCACCTGACCCGCTTGGAGGCCGGCCTGGCCGACGCCCGGCGGGAGCTCTTCCGGCTGCATGCCCTGCTCGACGTCGAGGAAGGCCTGATGACCCGTCTGACCCTGCCGGCCGCCGACCTCTGCGCCGCCCTCGACGCCGTGCGTTTCGCCGCTGCCGGCGCCGGCGACGTCATCCCCGCGGGCGTGCTCGCCGAGACCGCTGCGGGCCTGCTCACCCTCGTCGCCACCGACCGCTACCGGCTGGCCGTCGCCGCCACCCCGGCCGAGGTGGCGGGCCCCGGCGCTCGCCTGTTCCTGCCGCTGCCCTTCGTCGACCGGCTGCGTGCCGTCCGCGCCGGTTCGGTCACCCTCGACCTGTCCCCCGAGCGGGTGTCCGCCCGCGCCGGTGACCTGGCGTTCGACGACGAGCCGATCGACATCGACTTCCCCGACTACCAGCGCCTGCTCAGCCCGGCCGGCTCCGCCGCCCACCTGGTCCCGGTCGACGCGGCTGCCCTACGCGACCAACTCACCACCGCGCCGCTGGTGGCCCGGGAGCACGAGGGCGCGGCCTATCCGGTGTCGGTACTGACGCTGGACCCCGTCGACGGCCTGCGCCTGGCCGCGGAAAGCGAGTGGGAAGCCGACGCCGGCGCCCACGTCGCGGTGAACCGCGAGTTCCTGCTCCAGGCCCTCGACGCCGGCGGCGCCGGGCAGTTGCTGCTGGAGCTGGACGGGCCACTCCGGCCGCTGGCGATCCGGGTGCCGGGTGACGAGTCCCGCTTCTCCATGCTGATGCCGGTCCGGCGGTAGCTCGCCGGCCGGGGCGGGGTGCCGCTCGGCGCTCGGTCAACCCCGCCGAGCCCGCTCTCCCAGCCCAGCGCCGGCCCGGCTGGCCTCCACCACGAACCGAATCCCGGCCGCCCGGGCGGTATGGAGCGCGTGCCGATTCAGGCCGATCTTGATCAGCTGGTTCTCAGCGCTGTTCGAGCGCGTGCATCCGCCCCTGGCGGCCAGCCTGCTACTCCGGCTGCGCCTGGGAGTTGCTTCGGCCGACCCGAACCGACACCGCCAGCCAGCCAGCACGGCCGCGCCAGAGTGCTGCCCCGGCCGGCCCTAGACAACACTGACCGCCAGCCAGCCCGCCCGGCTGCACCTGAGAGCTGCCTCGGCCGGCCCCAGACGACGCTGAGCGCCAGCCGGTCCGCCCGGCTGCACCTCAGAGTTGCCTCGGCCGGCCCCAGACAACACTGACCGCCAGCCGGTCCGCCCGGCCGCACCTGAGAGCTGCTTCGGCCGGCCCGAGACGACGCTGACCGCCAGCCGGTCCACCCGGCCGCACCTGAGAGCTGCTTCGGCCGGCCTGAGACGACGCTGGCTGCCAGCCAGCAGGCCCGGCCGCGCGTGAGAGCTGCCTCGGCCGGCCTGAGACGACGCTGGCTGCCAGCCAGCAGGCCCGGCCGCGCGTGAGAGCTGCCTCGGCCGGCCTGAGACGACGCTGGCTGCCAGCTAGCAGGCCCGGCTGCGCGTGAGAGCTGCCTCGGCCGGCCTGAGACGACGCTGGCTGCCAGCTAGCAGGCCCGGCTGCGCGTGAGAGCTGCCTCGGCGGGTCTGAGAGGACGCTGGCTGTCAGCTGAGCGGGTTTTACGCGTTGATCGGATAGTCGCGCGGCCTGGGCATGGCGGTGGGGGCGGTGATGGTGTTCGTGGATGCGGGGGTGGCGGCCGGCCGGGCCGGGCGGCGCGGGGAAGGTGGGAGTGGCGTCGGTGTGGTCGGCTTGCGCGTGCAGGGCGGGGAGGGAGGCGGATCCGGGGATTCTGGTAACCGTTCAGCCACAGTCCGGCACCGGTCCCGTATGGGACGTGAGATGGAGTCGCCCGGCGGGGCGGCGCCCGGCTACGTTTCCCGATGTGCGCAGCAACCGGCAGGAGGACGAACTCAACGCCGCGGCTACCGGCGCCTCCATGACCGGGTGGGAGTTCGCCTGGCTGGACGGCCTGGCCGTGGCGTCCGAGCCGTCCTGGTCATACCTGGAGCTGGCCCGCCCGCTGGTGCGCCGGGCCACCAGCGTGCTCGACCTGGACACCGGGGGTGGCGAGCTGCTGGCGGAGCTCGCGCCGCTGCCCTCGCACACGGTGGCTGTCGAGAGCTGGGCGCGTAACACTCCGGCCGCGCGGGAGCGGCTCACCCCGTTCGGGGTGGCGGTGCTCACCGAGCTGCCCGCCGGGGAGGACGAGTTCGATCTGGTGCTCAGCCGGCACGGGCGGCTGCCCGCGGCGGACATCGCCCGCCTGCTGAAGCCGGGCGGCGTCGTGCTGACGCAGCAGGTGGGCAGCGACGACCTGGCCGATCTGAACGTCGCGCTGGGCGCGCCGCCGCCGCATCCGCGGCGATGGGACGCCGAGGTCGCCGCGGCTTCGCTGGAGGCGGCCGGGTTGCAGGTCACCGAGGTACGCGAGGAGCACCCAGCCGCGGTGTTCCGTGACATCTCCGCCGTCGTGCACCAGCTGCGCACGGTGCCGTGGCAGATCCGCGACTTCACCCCGCACCGCTACGAGCGGGCCCTCGCCCGTCTGGCCGCGACGATCCGGGCCCGTGGCGAGTTCACCGCACGAGCGCACCGCTTCCTCGTGCAGGCCGAACGCCCGACAGAACCGTAAGCCGCAAGCCTCTTTCAGGGGACCGGGCGGCCGAAACGCCGACCCCGATAGTGTCCGCGGACCGAAAAGGCTTCCACGGAATTGCAAGCTTTCACATTGTGGCCTCACGTTTCCCACGCCCCCGCGGGCCATTTCGAGAATCCGAGCGGACCTCGGGCTTGAGAATTTCCGCTCGGCGTGGCAGCCCCAATTTCCAGCTGCTGGAAGGCTGCTGAAGGGCTGCTGGAGGGTTGCTGGAAGCGCTGGCGACCGGACAGCCGGGCCACCGTTCGGGAGTGGTGCGGCGGGCTCCGTCACGCGCACGGGGTAACCGGAACGGTTCGGCGCGCCGCCGTCTCGCATGCAACAGGTGGGCGGGAAGAACTATCGCCGGGAAATGGCCGGTCCGCCATCTTTGTCGCAGCGCCGGGAAGCCTTGTGGGCTCCCCGGGACATCCGATTAACGACGCGCACCCCGTTCCGGTCGCTCCGGATCCGTTCGGGGTGGAGGCGCGACGACCGTTCCAGGAGGACATTTCCATGCGCAAGATCACCAAGCGTTCCGCTGTCATCGCCGGCATCACCGCCGTCGCGCTCGGCGGTGGCGCCGCATGGGCAGCGATCGCCGGCTGGAACATCACCGGAACCGGGACGGCCGAGGCCACTGCCGCATCGATCACGAAGATGAGCGCAACCTCAAAACTCGACAAGACGCTCTACCCAGGCCTGGTAACGACGATGGTGACCGAGGTGGCCAACGGCAACGAGTTCCCGGTCAAGCTCACCGACAAGATCTCGGTCACCCCGACTGACGTGGTCGTGACACCCAGCGACGACACCGCCGTCAAGTGCAAGGAGAACCTGCTGAAGACCGCTGACGTGATCGTCACCGACTTTCCGGGTGAACCCACCATCGCCGCAGGCGCCACGAAGCAGAAGATCCAGTCGTCCGTGAAGATCGGCAGCCTGCCGCAGGACTGTGCCAGCAAGACCATCAAGGTCACCTACGGCTTCTCCGGCACCCAGCAGGCCGCCTCCTGACCACGCCGCCCGGGTGGGGTGGCAACCGCTGCCCCACTCCACTGCCGACCCCCGGGAACGTCCATGTCGAAGAGTTGGTGGACCGCGGCTGCCGCGGCGGTGTCGCTGGCCGGCGTCCTGCTCGCCGTCGCCCCCGCCCCGCCGTCCGCCCACGGCGACGGCGCCCTGCGGCTGGCCGGCCGGGACGCTGAGAATCGCGACGGCCCGCTGCACTTCACGGTGGAGGGCAAGCCGGTCCGCAACCTCTATCCGGGCGCGGTCCAGCCGATGCGGCTCACCGTACGCAACCCGCTCGGCTTCCGGCTCAGCGTGCAGCGGCTGACCGCGAAGGTGACCTCGTCGTCCCGGCGGTCGTGTCCACCCACTGCGGGAAATCTGCAGGTCCGGGCCTACAGCGGCCACCTCCCGGTCATCGTGGCGGCGACCGGGCGGACCGCTCTGGACGGCACGATCCCGGTGGTGATGCCGGTGGGCGCCTCCGAGAAGTGCGCCGGCGCCAGCTTCACGATCACCGTGTCCGGCGTCGGCCATCGGATGAGCCGATGAAGCGCGCCGGGGCGCTCCTGCTGACGACGGGCGCGGCGGCGGCCCTGGGCGTGAGCGGGACGATGGTCGCCCACGCGGGCGGCTGGACCCTGCCGGACAACCCGCTCTCCTTCACCGCCCGGGTGGCGAAGATGCCGCGCGGGGTGGAACCCAGCGTGGCAAAGCAGGCGGGGCAGGCCGTGGTCACCTGGAGCGCTCAGGAGATCGCGCCCGGCGTACGGATGGACCACTACGCGGTGACCGCGCACAGCACGAGCGACCCGCCCCGGCCGGACGTCACGCACACCGTGGCCGCCGACGGCGGACCCGTGGAGTCGGTCACCTTCACCGCGGGCGAGGTGGCCGGCGGCGGGTGGCGCTGGACGATCGTGCCGCGGTTCCGGTCCTGGACCGGGGAGCCGAGCAGGATGAGCCGGCGTCTCGCATTCAAGGCGGGCACCACCGAGCGGGTCACCTCGACGGTCGCCCCGGCCCCGCCCAGCCCGGCGGCCGCGATCCCGGCGTCTCCGGCTCCGGGCGAACAACGCTCGGGGGCGTCCGCTCCCGCGGTGGCCTTGACGACCAGCAAACGTGCCATACCGGTCAGCATAAG
>NZ_JBEZZB010000224.1:1412-13369 GCF_040638955.1 Actinoplanes sp. NPDC024001 | reverse complement strand
GCGCGGGGGTGGCCACCCTTCCTAGCGTTCGCGCCCCCGTTTCCGGCCCCTTCTCATATTCCCTCGGTCTCGCCCGGGGGCGGCCACCCCCCCCCCCGGGCCGCCCATTTCCGGTTCCGGCGGGAGGCAGCCATGTCACTTCAATTCTCTTCGGTACGCGACAGCGCCTATCTCCACGAACGGGCGGTGACCGGAAACAGTCCCCCGGAACCGGCCGCGGACGCGCGCATCGATTCGTGGCGCGATTCCGCCTTTCTCGACGACCGGGTTCTCGACATTCGACTGCGGGAATGGGGAATCAACCGGGCCACCTTCGGCCGGCTGCTCACCGGCGCCGACTTCACCGTCCCCGACGCCGTGCTGGGCTGGGCCGGCGAACTCACCGCCGTGCTCACCACCGACCCGGGCGACGTGACCGGCCTCGACCTCACCACCAAACTCTGGTCGCAGGGCTTCGACCGGCTCCCCTTCAGCGGCCTGCTGCGCCCGTTCCTCGCCTACTACGAGCAGCGGCTCCCCCGCCCGGCCCCCGGTGCGCTGCGCCGCCCGCTGCTGGAGTCGCTGGCCAACCGGCTGCTCGCCATCGCCGCCCGCACCCTGCTGCTCGAACTCAACGTCGCGCGGGTGCACGGGCGGCTCGAGGGCGCCAGCCCGCAGCAGCGCTACGACGACTACGAGCAGCGGCTGCTCACCGACCCGGCCTACCTGTCGGCCCTGTTCGGCGAATACCCGGTCCTCGGCCGCAGCCTGGTCGAGTGCGGGCGCCGGTGGGTCGCGCACACCACCGAACTGTTCGACCGCCTGTCGGCGGACGAGACCCGGCTGCGCGCCGCCGGCCTGCTGCCGCCGACGGCGACCACGCTTGCCGGCGTACGGATGGATCTCGGCGACCCGCACAACGGTGGCCGCGCCGTCGCCCAACTGACCTTCGACGACGGCACCGATCTGGTCTACAAACCACGGCCGGTCGGCACCGAAAGGGCCTACGCGGAGACCATGGCCGAGCTCACCCGGCACGGGCTGCGGGTGCCGGTGAGCGCCCCGCGGGTGCTGGACCGCGGCGACTACGGGTGGTGCGAGTTCGTCCGGCCCGCGCCGTGCGCCGACGCGGGTGAGCTGGGCGACTTCTACCGGCGGGCCGGATCCGTGCTCGCGGCGATGCTGCTGCTCGGCGGCGTCGACATGCACATGGAGAACGTGATCGCCGCCGGCTCCTCGTTCACCCCCATCGACCTGGAGACGGTGCTGCAGTCCGGCGAGCTGGGCGAGACCGCCGAGGACGCGTACGGGAAAGCGCTCGACCTGCTCAACCGCAGCGTGCTGGCGATCGGCATCCTGCCGGCCCGCGCGTTCGGGGGCCGGCAGCGCACGAGCGTCGACGTCAGCGCCATCGGCGGCGGGGAACCCCAGACCGCGCCCCGGCCGGTGCCGCGCGTCGTCGACCCGTACACCGATGTGGCCCGCCTGGAAGCGGTCGAGGCGCAGATGGCCGGCGCGCTGAACCGGCCGGCCCTGGCCGGCCGGGAGGTGCGGCCGTGGGAGCACACCGGCGACGTGGTCGCCGGGTTCACCGACGCCTACGACCTCATGGTCGCGCACCGTGACGACTTCGACCGGCTGCTGCGCGGCTTCGACGACGTCGAGGTGCGCTACCTGCCGCGACCGACCCGCCGCTACAGCATCTTCCTCACCGAGAGCTACCACCCGGACTATCTGCGCGACGCCAGCGCGCGCGACCGGCTGCTCGACAAGCTGTGGACCGCCGCGGACGCCCGCCCCGAGCTGATCCCGATCATCGAGTCGGAGAAACGGCAGCTGCTCGCCGGGGACATCCCCTGCTTCCGCGGCATCGCCGGCTCCCGCGAGGTCCGCACCGCCACCATGCGGCTGCACCCGCGGTTCTTCGCCGCGCCGGCCGTCACCGTGCTGACCGAGCGGCTCGCCGAGTTCGGCCCGGTGCACCGGGCCGCCCAGGTGCGCATCATCCGCGACTCGATGGCCACCATGCCCGGCCCTCGCCCGACGGCCGGGGGTCCCGCCCGGCCGCGACCGGTCGGCGACGACGCGGACGCCGCCGTCCTCGCCGACCGGATCGCGCGGCGCCTGGCCGACGAGGCGATCCTCGGCGCCGACGACGTGTCCTGGATCGGTGTCAGCATCGAGGGCGTCGCGCAGGAGACCTACAGCTACAAGCCGATGGCGACCGGGCTCTACGACGGGGTGGCCGGGCTGGCGCTGACGTACGCGTACGCGGCCCGCACCCTCGGCAGCGACCGCTACCTGGACCTGGCCCACCGCGCCGCCCGGCCGGTCGCCGGCTACCTGCGCTATCTGGCCCAGCACCGCATCGCCGAGACCGTCGGCGCCTACAGCGGCACGGCCGGGCTGCTCTACGCCCTCGACCACGTCGCCCACGCCACCGGGGAGACCGCGTACCTCGACGCCATCGCGGAAGCGGTCCCCTGGCTGCGCGAGAGCGCCACCCGCGAGGACTGCCCGGATCTGATCGCCGGACTCGCCGGATGCGCGGTGATCTCCCTGGACCTGCACCGGCGGCACCGCATCGCCGGGCTGCGGGAGGTCGCGGCGATCTGCGCGGAACGGCTCGCCGCCGGCGCGGTCGACGTGGACGGCGCGGCAGGCTGGCCCGCAACCCCCGGCGGGCCGCTGCTCGGCGGGTTCTCGCACGGCGCGGCGGGCATCGCCTGGCCGCTGTACCGGCTCGCCGCCGAGTTCGGCGACCCGTCGCTGCGAGAACTCGCCGGGCGCGCCGTGGACTTCGACCGCAACCTTTATGTTCCGGCCGACGGCGCGTGGCGGGACCTGCGGCCGGAGATGGCGGGCACCGGCTCGTACCCGGCGCTGTGGTGCCACGGCGCGGCCGGCATCGGCCTGTCCCGCCTGCTCATCCACCGCGACGAACCGGACGAGCGGATCGCCGAGGAGGCGCGGGCGGCGCTCTCGCTGGTGGCCGCGCACGGATTCGGGCAGAACCACAGCATCTGCCACGGCGACTTCGGTGCGCTGGCCCTGTTCGACCTGGCCGAGCGCAGCGGCTTCGCACCGGCCGGGCACGCGGCGCTGGCCACCTCGGTGGTCGGCGACATCCGCGACAACGGCATCCGCTGCGGGCTGGTCGGGGACATCCACATGCCCGGTCTGATGCTGGGCACCGCCGGCATCTGCCTGAACCTGCTGCGGCTCGCCCACCCGGCGCAGGTGCCCGCGGTGGCATGGCTGGAAGCGCCCCGTGACTAGCTCCCTGCTGCGCGGCAGCGTCTCCCGGCACCGCGGGAAACTCCTCGTGGCCGGGGCGCTCGCCGTCGCCGGGGTCGGGCTGCAGCTCAGCCAGCCGTTCCTCATCCGCGAGGTGCTGACCACCCCACCGGACGGCGCCGCGGCGGCGCTCGTGGCCGTCGTCCTGATCGCCGGGGCGGTGCTCGGCGCGGTGCAGCAGTTCCTGTTGCAGCGCACCGGCGAAGCGGTCGTGTTCGACACCCGGCAGGCGCTCATCACCCACCTGCTGCGGCTGCCGGTCAGCGCCTACGACGACCGGCAGTCCGGCGACCTGGTGTCGCGGGTCAGCGCGGACACGCTGCTGCTGCGCTCGATGTTCACCTCGGGCGTGGTCGACCTGGTCAGCGGATCACTGCTGGTCGCCGGGTCCCTGGTCGCGATGGCGGTCATCGACCCGGTGCTGCTCGGCGTCAGCCTGCTGCCGGTGCTGGTGGGCGCGCTCGGCGTACGCCTGATCGGCCGCAAGCTGGCGCCGCTGAGCGCCTCGGTGCAGGACGCGGTCGGCGGCCTGGCCGCCGCCCTGACCCGCGCCCTCGGCGCGGTGCGCACCATCCGGGTGGCCGGGGCCACGCAGCGCGAGACCGACCAGGTGACCGGCGTCGCCGACCGCGCACGCCGAGCCGGGGTACGCCTCGCGCTGGTCTCCGCCCAGATCGGGCCGGTCGTGCGGCTGGCGTTGCAGGGTGCGTTCGTCGCGGTGATCGGGTTCGGCGGGTTCCGGGTCGCGCAGGGCGACATGCGGATCGGGGACCTGGTGGCGTTCACGCTGTTCCTGTTCACCCTGGCGTTGCCGCTGGCGCAGGTGGCGGACGCGGTGACGCAGGTGCAGAGCGGGCGGGGCGCCGTCACCCGCATCCAGGAGATCCTCACCCTGCCGGACGAGGAACAGACCCTGCCGATCCGGCCGCCCTCCTCAACCGGCTTGCGGCCGGTGCCGGCGATCGAGTTCGACCGGGTGTCCTTTCGCTATCCCGGCGGGGCGCCGGTGCTGCGCGAGGTCGCCTTCCAGGTCCCTGCCGGCGGGACCACCGCCCTGGTCGGCCCGTCCGGGGCGGGCAAGTCGACGATCCTCGCGCTGATCGCCCGGCTCTACGAGGTCACCGGCGGTGAGATCCGGCTGCACGGCCGCGACATCCGCGAATACCCGCTCGCCGACCTGCGCGCCACCCTCGGTTACGTCGAGCAGGAAGCGCCGGTGCTGGCCGGCACGCTGCGCGACAACCTCACGCTGGCAGCGCCCGACGCACCCGACGCGACCGTACGAACGGTGACCGCGGCCGTGAACCTCGACCCGGTGATCGCCCGCGACCCGGCCGGCCTGCACGCGCCGGTCGGCGACGGTGGCGTACTGCTCTCCGGCGGCGAACGGCAACGCCTGGCCGTCGCCCGCGCCCTGCTCGCCGACGCGCCCGTGCTGCTGTTCGACGAGCCGACCGCCCACCTGGACGCGCGCAACGAACAGGCCCTGCAGGACACCCTCGCGACGTACGCCGCCGACCGCACCCTGCTGGTCGTCGCCCACCGGCTGGCCACCGTGGTGCGCGCCGACCACATCGTCGTCATCGACCGGGGCCGCACCTCCGCGGCCGGCCGGCACGACGAACTGCTCACTGCCGACCCGCTCTACCGCGAGCTCGCCGACCGGCAGCTGCTGACCTGACGAGGAGGAACCATGCTCAGCGTGCTGGACCAGGTACCGGTGTTCCGCGACGGCAGCCCCGCCGAAGCGGTCCGCGACTCGGTCGCACTGGCGCGAAGCGCCGAGGAGTACGGCTACCAGCGTTTCTGGATCGCCGAACACCATGGCAGCGCGGCCAACGCGTGCGCCTCACCGGAGGTGGTGACGGCCGCGGTGGCCGCCGCCACCAGCCGGATCCGGGTCGGCAGCGGGGGTGTGCTACTGCCGCACTACAGCCCGTTGAAGGTGGCCGAGACGTTCCGGGTTCTGTCCGCGCTCAGCCCCGGGCGTATCGATCTCGGCTTCGGGCGGGGTCCCGGTGGGCCGCCGGCCATGGCGGAGTTGCTCAATCCGTACGCCCTGCGCACCGACGAAGCGTTCCTCGAACAGGTCGGCCGGTTGCTCGGCTTCCTCGGCGACTCGCGAACCGTCAGCCGGGTCTCGGTCACCCCCGAGGTGCCCGACCCGCCGGTGCCGTGGATGCTCGGCTCCGGCGCCGGCAGCGCCCGGATGGCGGGCATGCTGGGCCTGCCGTTCTGCTTCGCCCAGTTCATCGCGATCGAAGAGCTCCCCGAGGCGATCGAGGCCTATCGTGCGGCTTTCCGCCCGTCGCCGTGGTTGTCGTCGCCGCGCCCCATGCTGGCGTTGCGCGTGCTCTGCGCCGAGTCGGACGCCGAAGCCGAGGAACTGGCCACGTGCTTCTGGATGTCCTGCACGACGGGCTGGCGCGCCCAGGTCCAGCTGACCGACGACTATCGCGGCGGCGCCCCCAATCTGGAGGACGCCCGCCGTTACCGGCTGACCGAGGAGGACCGTGCTCTGCGGGAGAGCCGCCCCTTCCTGCAGCTGTCCGGCACGCCCGCCGCCGTGGGCAAGGAGATCCGCCGTCTCCTGACCGTCTACGACGTCCCCGAGGCGATGCTCACCACGAACTGCCCCGGCCTGGAGGCGCGGCGCCGCTCCTACGAGTTGCTGGCCACCGAATTCGATCTGCCCACCGCATGACGGCCGGGGAAGCTCAGCCGGCCGGGCCGCGGCGGGCGTAGGTGACGGCGCCGACCACCATCAGACCCGCGGCCACGGCCCACGCGACGATGCTCGGTCCCGGTTGCAGGAACCATGCGTACCATGCCTGGCCGTACTCCTCGCCCCGAGGAGCCCCGGCGAACATGAGGACCGCATAGCCGCCGACCGGCATCCACCCGCAGACGCCGGTCCCGGCTGCGGCCATGACGGGAGCCCGCAGGACGCCGCTCTCGCCGGCCGCGCCGCCGGGCGGCGCGGCCGGCGAGGAGATCACCGTCTTCGACAGCTCGGGCATCGCTCTGCAGGACCTGTTCATCGCCGACGCACTGCTCGGCCTCGCTGGAGAGCCCCGCTGACCGGCCGGGCCCGGGGCCCCGGGCCCGGGCCGCCGTGGCGTCGCCCGGTCAGCGCGTCAGCAGCTCGCGCAGCGACTTGACGATCTCCGCCGGTGACTCCTCGGCCATGAAGTGGCCGCTGGTGACGGTACGGTGGTCCAGGTCGGCTACCCAGGGCCGCCACAGCGCGGCCGCGTCGAAGCCGAGCGCCGAACCCCAGTCCTGCTGGATCACGGTCACCGGCATCGTCAGCTGCCGTCCGGCCGCGCGGTCGATCTGGTCGTGCTCGATGTCGATGCCCGCGGTGGCGCGGTAGTCCGCGACGATCGACGGCACCGCGTTGCGCGACGCCGTCAGGTACGCCTCGCGCACGTCGGCCGGGATCGCGTCCGGGTTGTTGGCCCAGGTGTCGAGGAAGTACCCGAAGAACGCGTCGGCGCTGGCCCCGATCATCTGCTCGGGCAGGCCCGGCGGCAGTGCCATCAGGAACAGGTGGAAGCCGACGGCGGCGCTCCGGCCGCGCAGGATGTCCCACGAGTCGAGCGTGGGCAGCACGTCCAGCGACGCCAGGTGCGTCACGACCTCCGGGTGGTCGAGCCCGGCACGGATGGCGACGTGGGCGCCGCGGTCGTGTCCGGCCAGCGCGAACCGGTCGTGGCCGAGGGCTGCGGCCAGCGCGACGATGTCCGCCGCCATGGTCCGCTTGGAGTACGCGCTGCCGTCCGGGTCGGCCGGTTTGTCGCTGTCGCCGTAACCGCGCAGATCGGGGACGATCACGGTGTGGTCGGCGGCGAGGTCGGCGGCGACGTGCCGCCACATCAGGTGCGTCTGCGGGAAGCCGTGCAGCAGGACGATCGGGCTGCCGGTGCCGGCGACTGCCGTGTTGAGGGCGACGCCGTCGGCGACGTCGACGCGCCGATAGTCGAAGCCACTGATCTTGATGGTCATCGGTGAGCCTTTCCACTGACGCTCCGCCTGTTTGGCGGTGCGGGACGATCCTGCGCGCCGTCGATCAGTGGACGGTCAGTAGCGAATCAGCAGCGCGGGACCTCGCGCGCTGCCTGCTTAGATGGGGATCATGAAGGCACAGACACCGGCGGGAACCGTGACGTTCGGTGTGCTCGGGCCGATCGAAGCCGCCAACCAGCGCGGCGAGATCGCACTGCGGGGCGCCCGGCAGCGTGCCGTCCTGGCCCGCCTGCTCATCGCCCGGCGACGCGTCGTACCTGTCGATCAACTGATCACCGATCTGTGGGAGGAACCCTCGGACGGCGCGGTGGGCGCCATCCGCACCTTCGTCGGCGACCTGCGACGGGCGCTGGAGCCGGACCGGCCGCCGCGCCGGCCACCCACGCTGCTGGTGACCGCGCCACCCGGGTACGCCCTGCACGCCGACCTCGATGCCGTGGACGCCTGGCGCTTCGAGGAGGCGGTCGCCCGGTCCAGGGACATGCTGGCCGCGGGACAGGCGGCGACGGCACTGGCCCGGCTGGACGCGGCGCTGGCGATGTGGCGGGGTCCCGCGTACCCGGAGTGGACCGGTGAACCCTGGGCTCGCGGCGAGATCGACCGGCTCGGCGAACTCCGCCTGCTGGCGGTCGAACGCAGGGCCGAGGCCCTGCTCGATCTCGGCCGAGCCGAGGACGCCGTCACCGACCTGCGGGCGCACGTCGCCGCATTCCCGCTGCGCGAGGACGCCTGGCAGTTGCTCGCCACCGCGCTGTATCGCTCGGGACGGCAAGGAGAAGCGCTCGGCGCGCTGCGCAGGGCGCGCGAGACCCTGGTCGCTGAGCTGGGCGTGGACCCCGGCGTACGGTTGCGCCGGCTGGAGAACGACATCCTGGTGCAGGCGCCGCATCTGATCCCGTCAGCGGAGCCCGCCGTGGTCTCCCCCGGCGTCGATGCGCCCGGTCCCGCCGCGGCCGATCCGCGACCGCTCATCGGCCGCGAGGACGAACTCGCTCAGCTGGCGACGCTGGCCGACGACGTCGCCGCCCGCCACCGGCCCCGGCTGGCCCTGATCTCCGGAGACCCCGGCTCCGGCAAGTCGGCTCTGGCCGAGACCCTGGCCCAGCGGCTGCAGTCGGCCGGCTGGCTGAGCGCCTGGGGCCACGGTCCCGAACATGCCGGAGCACCGATCGCGTGGCCGGCCACCCAGATCGCCGCGGCACTGGGCACCTCCGACCTGTTCGCCGGGACACCCGCGCAGGATCCGGTGGCCACCCGGTTCCACCTGCACCGTGCGGTCGTGTCGCTGGTCGAGGCCGCCGCTGCCCGGGCACCGGTACTGCTGGTCTTCGACGATCTGCATCACATGGACGAGGACACCCTGGGCCTGATCACCGCGCTGGTGAGCGTTCCCGAGGCGGTGCGGGGACCGGTGCTGGTGCTCGGCACGTTCCGCGCTGCGGCGATCACCCCGCTGCTCACCGCGGCGCTGGCCTCCTTCGCCCGGACCGAGCCGGCCCGGTTCTACCTCGGCGGGCTGACCGAGAGGGCGACCGGTGAACTCGCTCACGCGGTCACCGGCCGGACTTTCGATGACGACGCCGTACGGATCCTGCACCGCCGCAGCGGCGGCAATCCCTTCTTCGTCCGCGAACTGGCCCGGGTGCTGCACACCGACGGGCGGGCCGCGCTGAACTCGGTGCCGGCCGGGGTGCGCGACGTGATCCGCCACCGGCTGGCGCAACTGCCCGAAGCCGCGCAGCAGGTGCTGCGCAAGGCGTCGATTCTGGGCCGCGATGTCGACCCGGAGGTGCTCTCCGCGCTGGTGGACGACGAGACGGGACTGCTCGACGCCGTCGAGGGCGCGGTGCACGCCGGATTCCTGACCGAGCGGGCCGAGCAGCTCCGATTCACCCACATCCTGGTACGCGACACGCTCTACGAAGATCTGTCCGCACTGCGCCGGGCTCGCTGGCACGCGATCGCCGGTGCGGCCGCCGAGCGCCTGCACCCGCACGACGTCGCCGTGCTGGCCCACCATTTCGATCGCGCCGCCACCCGCGACACCGCACCCCGGGCCGCACGGTATGCCCGCGCTGCGGCTGAGCAGGCCGAACGTCGTGCCGGCTCGCACGAGGCCGCCCGCTTCTGGCGTCAGGCGGTGGCCGCTCACGACCGCGCTGACGACGGCGACGTCGCCGGACGCCTCGTCGCGGTCATGGGCTGGTGCCGGGCGCTGGCTGTCACCGGCCACCTCGACGAGGCTCGCCGTCACCGCGCTGCCGCCATCGACGCGGCGGAGGACGTCGGCGACGCCGCCTTGACCGCGGACGTCCTCGCCGCCTTCGACGTGCCGGCCATCTGGACGAGCAACGACGACGAAGTCCTGTCCGCCCGGGTCGTCGACGTCGCGCGCCGATGCCTGCGCGAGCTACCGGCCGATGATCTTCATCGGCGCAGCCGCCTGCTGAGTCTCGTCGCCCTGGAGTCGCGCGGCATCCGCGACGGCCGCGGTGACGACGCCGCCCGCGAAGCCGAGGTGCTGGCACGCCGGTCGGGCGATCCCGCTCTGCTGTCGTTCGCGCTCAACGCCCGTTTCATGCACACCTTCGGGCGCTGTGGGCTGGCGGCCGAGCGCGCCGCCATCGGCGCCGAACTGGTCGCCGTGGCCGACCGCCATGAGCTGGTCACCTTCCAGGTGCTGGGACATCTGATCCGGTTGCAGGCGCACAGCGCGCTCGGCGACCTCACCGCCGCCGACGCGGACGCCGCCGCCGTCGACGCCCTCGCCGCACGCTACGACCTCCCCCTCGCCGCAGCCTTCACCGGTTGGTACCGGGGGCTGCGGCTCGCCGTCGACGGCCGGCCCGCAGCGGCCGAAACCGCCTACCGTGAGGCCGACGCACATCTGCGAGGCAGCGGCATCGCCGGCATGGAGCCGGGCTTGCTACCGCTGGCCCTGCTCGCGTTGCGCCTCGGCGTTCCCGGCCCCGACCCCGGAGATCTGGCACGGCACCACGATGAGTGGGCGCGCACGGACTGGGGCCCGCACGAGCCGTGGGTTCGCCCACTGGTGCTGCTCGCGGGCGGACGACGGGCGGAGGCCGCCGCGGCGTTACGCGCACTGCCGGCATCCCCGCATGACCTTCTGCGGGAAGCGCGGGCTTGTCTGACCGCGCGGGCAGCGCTCCTGCTCGACGATCGGGAGGTCATGCGGCGGGCCCACGCCGAGCTCCTGCCGGCCGCCGATGAGCTGGCCGCCGGCACCGGAGTGTTCAGCCTGGGACCGGTGGCTGCCCACCTACGGGCTATGGAAGCGGCCGGCCTGAGCAAGAACGTGGAGCATACGGCTTGAGTCTCGAGCGGTATGAGGGTTGATCGTGTGGGCATGCGAAATTCTCTGGCGATCGGGCAGCTGGCCCGGCGCACCGGGCTGACGGTGCACACCCTCCGTTACTGGTCGGACAGCGGGCTGCTCGTTCCCAGCGGCCGGCCCGCCGGCGGCTACCGCCTCTTCGACGGGGCCGCGGTCGCTCGTCTCACCTCAGTCGCCCGCTGCGACGACGACGAGGCCCACCGGCTGGTCGACCGGATGGCGAAGGTCTCCGCCGCCGCCCGCGGCGCCGCTGTTCGCCTGGTTCGCCGCGGCGCTGCGCGCCCGTGGGCGGCCAGGCATAGATGCGCATGCGGCATAACAGCAGCTCAGAGGCAGCGAACCGCCGCGCCGGCCACGCCAGCCGCTACTGTGCGGCCGCCCCCGGGCACTGTCCTTCCCGAAGGGGGCCGGCCACGGTTCGGCAGAAAGCCACGCGCAGCCCGGCACGAAGCCACGCGCAGCCCGGCAGGAAGCCACGCGCAGCCCGGCAGGAAGCCACGCGCAGCCTGGCAGGAAGCCGCCGCGGTCCGGCACGAAGCGGCGCCGCTGTCGGCGCTGATCACGCCGCCGATCGGCGAGTCCGCCGCGCCTGCGCACTCGCCGACATGGATTCCCGTCAGCCCGCGAAAGCGCCACCCGCATGCGGGCCGGCGAGGTCGTCGGCGGACAGGCCGGAAGCGTAGGCCAGGACTGCTGCCTGCACTCGGTTCGCCACACCGAGCTTGCCGAGGATGACGCTCACGTGCTCCTTGACCGTGGCCGCGCTGAGGAACAGCTGGCGGCTGATCTCAGCGTTGGTCAAGCCCGCGCCGAGCAGGCGCAGGATGCTCTGCTCGCGGTCGGACAGCTGTTTGACCCGGTCACCGGCCGGCGAGCTGGAGCCTGAGGCCGCGCCCCGGCAGCCGGCACGCACCACGACTGAAGAAGCCTCCGGGGCCAGGACGATGCTGCCCTCGGCGAGGGCGCGCACCGCGGCGACCAGCTGCTCAGGCTGGCTGTCGCGGAGCAGGAAACCGCAAGCGCCGCCGCGCAGGGACTCGAGCACGAGGTCGGGCGGAGCGAGGGTGGTGAGCATGGCGATGGCGGGCGGGGCGCTCAGCGCGCGCAGCTGATCGAGCACGTCCAAGCCGTCGTCCTGCACGCTCTGGCCGTGGGGGCGCCCCCCCGCGGGGGGGGGGGGGGGGGTGACCCGGCCCCCCGAACCACCGCGCGCGCCGCCCGGCGCCGCCCCGCGCAGGGATCTGCTGAAATATCGGTGCCGTCGCTGACCTGCCATGCCGCTCCCCGTTCACTGAAG
>NZ_JBEZZB010000224.1:0-1402 GCF_040638955.1 Actinoplanes sp. NPDC024001 | reverse complement strand
CGTCCCCCCCGCTGGGGCCCGCCCCCCCCCCCCCGGGGGGGGGGGTGCGCCCCCCCGCCGGACCGGACGTTTTCCCGGTCCGATGTGGCGACTGCGAAGCCGCCCGTGCTCTCCAGGATCATCTTGAGGCCGATGCTGACCAGAGCCTCGCCGTCCACGACCAGTACGTCCGTCACAAGCCGTTCCCCCGTGAACCAAGTACGTGCAAGTTGCATCGTATTTGTGACGTTACTTCACTTATATGGTCAAATCAATCAATATCCGCTCCGAGTCACGAATGCCACACGACGCGTCATGGTCAGCGGGTCAGGCCCTCGGCGGGCGCGATGCGTGCGGCCCGCCGCGCCGGCAGCAGGCTCGCCAGCACACCGGTCAGGACTGCCACGACCAGGACGGCGGCCAGCTGGGTCCAGGGCAGCCTGATCACCGGCTCGGCGGTGCGGCCGACGGCTGCGGCGACTCCGGCCAGGCCGACGGGGACGCCGACGATGATTCCGGCGACCGTGCCCAGCACGGTGATCACCACGGCTTCGACCGCGAGCATCGCGCGCAGCCGTGCCCGCCGTGTGCCTAGCGCGCGCAACAGGGCCATCTCGCGCACCCGCTCGATGACCGACAGGCCGAGCAGGTTCGCGATGCCCAGCAGGGCGATCACCACGGTCACGGCCAGCATCGCCAGGGAGAGGCCGAGCAGGATGGACAGCACGTTGGCGATGTCGCCGCCCTCGGTGACACCGCCGCCGACCTGCACCTGTGGGTCGCGGGCGGCGACCGCGTTCACGTCGGCGGTCAGGGCGTCGCGGTTGAAGCCCGCGGCGGCGACCGCCCAGACCGCCGTCGGGGTCGTCTCGATCCGGTGGGCGGTGAGGGTCTGCGCGCCGACCACGCCCAGCAGCTGGCCGGTGGTGTCGGCGAGCCTTGAGGCACGGGCGACCAGCTGCATGCGGCGCTCGCCCACCTCGACGGTGATCGGGACGCCGTCGGGCTGGCCGAGCTCGGCGAGATAGGTGGCGGGCACCAGCACGACCGGGGCGCCGGTGACCTCCGGCGCCACCTGGGCGGCCAGCTCGCCTTGGGGGACTGCTAGCAGCCGCGGGGTTGCCTTGCCACCGTCGGGGAAGCGGGCGGCGACAGTGCCGACGGTGCCGCTGGCCGCCACCTCGGGCACCCCGGCGAGCGCCCCGACGGTCTCGCCGCTGATCGCGGTGCCGTCGGTGCGCAGGCTCGCGGCCACCGGGTAGCGGGCTTCCAGGTCGGCGTTCACCGTGGCGCGGCCGCTGGTCGCGGCCACCGCCAGGCAGGTGATCAGCGCGGCGCCGACGACCACGGCCATCGCGGCCGCGGCGGTGCGGCGCGCGTTCTGGCTGAGGCTGGTGCCGGCCAGGCCGGCGGCCACCCCGAA
>NZ_JBEZZB010000223.1:0-13810 GCF_040638955.1 Actinoplanes sp. NPDC024001 | reverse complement strand
TCCACCGCCCGGTTGCTCCATCCTAGGGACCAGAATCTCCGCCCCGGCCTCGGCCTGGCAATCCCCACCGCCGCCGCGCGGCCCCCGCCCCCCCCCGACGAGCTCACCGCCGACGAACTGGTCGCCGGCGGCAAGCTTCTGACCGATCTGGTACGCCGAACAGCGCCCCGCCACATCGCAGTGCTGGGTGTGACCGCTTACCGCACCGCCTTCGCCCGCCCCAAGGCGCGAATCGGCCCGCAGCCGGAGACGATCGCCGGCGTCCCGGTGTGGGTGCTGCCCAACCCGAGCGGCCTGAACGCCCACTTCCAGCTCGCCGACCTGTCCCGCGAGTTCGCCGCGCTGCGATCCGCGGTGGAGCGCTGACCCCTCACCCCGCCGCGACGATCTCCAGCTCGATCAGCCAGTCGTCCTCCAGGGTCTGCACGACGATCGCGGTGGTCGGGATCCGGCGCCCGCCGAGTGCCGCCACCCGGGCCGCCGCGTTCTCCTCCGCGTAGGCCTTGTCGCGCAGGTAACTGGTCTGGCGCACGATGTTGTCCACGCTCATCCCGGCCGAGGCCAGGATGGCCCGGATGTTGTCCCACACGAGTGCCAGCTGCTCGGTGAGGGTCGCACCGGGTTTGCCGCCGGGGTCGAGGCCCATCGTGCCCGAGATGAAGAGCATCCGCTGCGCACCGCGGACCTCCATGGCATGGACGTAGTCGTCGGTGGCCGGGTAAACGCCCTGCACTGGGTTACGCGCAACCATCTCCATCCCGCGAACCTAGGCCGCCGAGAACACAGTGGACACCGATTTACGGCCGGTCCCGGTCGTCACCGGGCCGGGGTGGCAGGACGCGCTGCTCGTGAATCGCGGTCTCCCGCCGGAACCGGTCGGCCGACGGATGCCACGCCTCGTCGATCGGCCCCATCAGGCCACCACCGATACCTTTGCGGCGGGCCCACCCGGCGAACCGCGTCAACGCGGTGAGCAGCACGGCCACCACGGCGATCAGGATCAGGAACTCCATCACGGCTCCACGGTCGTCGACGGCACCGTCACGATCTCCACGTCGTCGCCGAACCGTGGTGGGCTCACCGCGAACTGTGTCCGGTACAGCTCGGAGTAGAGCCCACCGGCCGCGACCAGCTCCTCGTGCCGGCCGCGCTCGACGATGCGCCCCTGGTCCAGCACCAGGATCTGGTCGGCCTCGCGGATCGTGGAGAGCCGGTGCGCGATCACCAGCGCGGTCCGGCCGCGCAGCGCCTCGGCGAGGGCCCGCTGCACCGCCGCCTCGGACTCGCTGTCCAGGTGGGCGGTCGCCTCGTCGAGGATCACGATCGACGGCTGCTTGATCAGCAGCCGGGCGATCGCGATGCGCTGTTTCTCACCGCCGGAGAACCGGTAGCCGCGCTCCCCCACCACGGTGTCCAGCCCGTCGGGCAGTGCCCGCACCAGCCCGGCGATCCGCGCCCCGGCCAGGGCGTCCCACATCTGCTCCTCGGTGGCGTCGGGCCGGGCGTAACGCAGGTTCTCGGCGATGCTCTCGTGGAACAGGTGCGAGTCCTGGGTGACCACACCGACCGTGTCGCGCAGCGACTCCAGCGTCGCGTCCCGCACGTCGACACCGCCGATCAGCACCGCCCCGCCGGTCACGTCGTAGACCCGGGAGACCAGCATCGACGTGGTCGACTTGCCCGCGCCGGAGGGGCCGACGAGCGCCACCATCTGCCCCGGCTCGACGGTGAAGTCGAGGCCGTCGAGCACCGTCGCGTTCTCCGTCCGGTCGAGGGTGACGACGTCCTCCAGGGTGGCGAGCGAGACCTCGTCGGCGCTCGGATAGCGGAACCGCACGTCCCGGAACTCGATCCGGCCGGCGCCGGCCGGGATGGGGGTGGCATCCGGTTTCTCGGCGATGCCCGGTTTGAGGTCGAGCACCTCGAAGACCCGGTCGAAGGAGACCAGCGCGCTCATCACGTCGACCCGCACGTTGCTCAGCGCGGTGAGCGGACCGTAGAGCCGGGTGAGCAGCAGGGCCAGGGTGACGACGGTGCCGGCCGAGACCTCGCCGCGGACGGCCAGCCAGCCACCCAACCCGTACGTCAAGGCCTGCGCGAGCGACGCGACCAGCAGCATCGCGACGAAGAAGGTCCGCGAGTACATCGCCTGCTGCACGCCGATGTCCCGGACCCGGGCGGCGCGATCACCGAACCGGCCGGCCTCGGCATCTGGACGGCCGAAGAGCTTGACCAGCAGCGCGCCGGAGACGTTGAAGCGCTCGGTCATCGTCGCGTTCATCTTCGCGTCGAGGTTGTAGGACTCGCGGGTGATCTCGGCGAGCCGTTTGCCGACCCGGCGGGCCGGGATGATGAAGACCGGCAGCAGGAGCAGCGACAGCACGGTGATCGGCCAGGAGAGGCTGAACATGACCACCGCGGTGAGCACCAGCTGGATGACGTTGCTCAGCACGCCGGACAGCGTCGAGGTGAAGGCCCGCTGGGCGCCCACCACGTCGTTGTTGAGCCGGCTCACCAGCGCGCCGGTCTGCGTGCGGGTGAAGAACTGCAACGGCATGCGCTGGACGTGGTCGTAGACCCGGGTGCGCAGGTCGAGGATGATGCCCTCGCCGATGCGCGCGGAATACCACCGCTGGGCCAGGGAGAGCAGGGCGTCGGCGACCGCCAGACCGGCGATCAGCAGGGCGAGGCGCACCACCGTGTCACCCGCGCCCGGACCACCGCCGGTGATCGCGTTGATGACGTGGCCGGCGAGCAGTGGCGTGGCGACCCCGATGCCGGCCGCGATCACGACGGTCACCAGGAAGACCGCGATGTCCCGCCGGTAGGGCTGGGCGAACCGCACGATCCGCCGGGCGGTGCCCTGCCGGATCTGGTGCTCACGGACTCGATCCGAGTTCTGGATCGAACGCAGCATGCTCCAGCTCGGCATGGACATGCGTCACCTCCCGGGACGTCGTCGACGGACAGCTCAAAGTCTGCCTCGTGGGTACGACAACAACCCGGGAGGTCGAGACGCTACTCCCCGCTGCCCAGCAGATCGCTGAGCCGCCGGGTCTGGGCTTCTCGTTCGGCCCGGTCCTGCTCGGCGTACGTCCGCGAGGGCGCACCGGTGAGCAGGGCCTTGATCTCGGTGACCGCACCGGCATCGCCGGCCAGCACCGCCGCGGCCAGGTCGGCGACCGCCGCGTCCAGCTCGGCCCGGGGCACCACGGCGGTGGCCAGGCCGATCCGGTCCGCCTCGTCCGCCGCGAGCCGCCGGCCGGTGACGCAGATCTCCAGTGCCCGGGACGGACCGACCAGCTCGGTGAGCCGTTTGGTCCCGCCCAGATCGGGCACCAGTCCGAGGGCGACCTCGGCCATCGAGAACCGCGCGTCGTCCGCGAGAACTCGCATGTCGCAGTTCAGCGCGAGTTGGAAGCCGGCCCCGATCGCATGCCCTTGCACCGCGGCGATCGTCACAATGGACGGACTCCGCAACCAGGTGAACGCGGACTGGAACACGGCAATCTGATCCGCGCACTCCGAGGCGGACAACTGTGCCAACCGGGCCAGCGAAGAATCGCCGTCGCCGCGCGCGACCGACAGATCCAGGCCGGCGGAAAACGCACGTCCCTCGCCCCGGACAATGACGACGCGGACGTCACCCGGTAATTTCCTTGAAATGTCGCCGAGCTCCGTCCACATGGCTGGAGTCTGGGCATTGAGAACGTCGGGCCGGCACAACGTCACCGTCGCGACCGGCCCGTCCTGTTCGTAGCGAACGCCTACGTCGTCGGCGTTTCCCGGCTCGGCGCGGACGGACGTCACGCCTTCTTGCGGCGGCGAGCGCCGCCACGCTGGCGCAACTGAACGCCCGATTCGGTGAGCACCCGGTGGACGAATCCGTAGGAGCGCCCGGTGGAAGCGGCCAGCGCGCGGATGCTCTCGCCGGAGGTGTATCGCTTCACCAGGTCCTTGGCGAGCGACTGCCGCTCGCTACCGACGATTCGACGACCCTTCTCAGTACTGGTAGCTGTGCCAGTGGCTGCCATCTTGAATCCTCACGTCGCAGACAGTGCGGTCAGATACGGTCCCACCTATTACACCGTCTCCAACGATCATGCGCCAGGTATCCGGCACGCGTGAACGTGCCCATTTATTACTGTCAGGAACTTGACGGTTACCACAGGCATCAATGTCAGACACTTTGTCGTCAGCACGGTGCGCGGCAATTCGGCGCCGGCCACCCGACGCCCACGCCTTCGCCAAGACCATCGATCACCTGCGGAAACACTCGATCGAGGCAACCCGCAGGTGGGGACGGTGACCGCTCCGGAGAGTGACGAGATCGCTCCGTGGGGTTAGCGGCCCGCGGGGGCCGGTGCGCCCGACCTGCCCCCAAACGCCCGAACATCGCACTGTCTGTGTGGGCACCAGTTGACAACTGACGATGGCCTCGTTCAGCCGCCTGAGAAGGCTCAAGCGAGCTCGACGAGCTCCAGCAGATCGTCGCTCCACGCGTCCTCGTCGCCGTCGGGCAGCAGGATCGCGCGGTCCGGCTTGAGCGCCTGCACACAGCCGGCGTCGTGCGTGACCAGCACGATCGCGCCCGGATAGTTGGCGATGGCGTCGAGCACCTGCTCGCGGCTCACCGGGTCCAGGTTGTTGGTCGGCTCGTCCAGCAGGAGCACGTTGGCACCGGAACAGACCAGAGTGGCCAGCGCCAGCCGGGTCTTCTCCCCACCGGAGAGCACACCGGCGGGCTTGTCCACGTCGTCGCCGGAGAAGAGGAAGGCGCCCAGGATCTTCCGCAGCTCGGTGTCGGTCTGCTCGGAACCGGCGCTGCGCATGTGCTCCAGGATCGTGCGGTCCACGTCGAGCGTCTCGTGCTCCTGAGCGTAGTAACCCAGGCGCAGGCCGTGGCCCGCGCGCACCTCGCCGGTGTCCGGCTCCAACAGGCCGCCCAGCATCCGCAGCAGGGTGGTCTTGCCGGCGCCGTTCAGGCCGAGGATGGCCACCCGGGAACCCCGGTCCACGGCCACGCTGACGTCGGTGAAGATCTCCAGCGAGCCGTACGACTTCGACAGGCCGGTCGCGGTGAGCGGGGTCTTGCCGCACGGGGCGGGGCTCGGGAACCGCACCTTCGCCACCTTGTCGGAGACGCGCGTCTCCTCCAGACCACCGAGAAGCTTCTCGGCACGGCGGGCCATGTTCTGCGCGGCGACCGTCTTCGTCGCCTTCGCCCGCATCTTGTCGGCCTGGGCCATCAGGGCGCCGGCCTTCTTCTCCGCGTTGGCCCGCTCGCGCCGGCGGCGGCGCTCGTCGGTCTCCCGGGCCTCCAGATACGTCTTCCAGCCCATGTTGTACATGTCGACGACCGAGCGGTTGGCGTCGAGATACCACACCTTGTTGACCGCGGCGTCCAGCAGCTCGACGTCGTGGCTGATCACGATGAGGCCGCCCTTGTGCTGCGCCATGTAACCGCGCAGCCAGGCGATCGAGTCCTGGTCGAGGTGGTTGGTGGGCTCGTCGAGCAGCAGGATGCCCTTGCCGTTCTGCCCGGAGTTGGCGAACAGGATGCGGGCCAGCTCGATGCGGCGGCGCTGACCGCCGGACAGGGTGCCGATCGTCTGGGCCAGGGCCCGGTCGGGCAGCCCCAGGTTCGCGCAGATCCGGGCCGCCTCGGCCTCCGCGCCGTAACCACCCAGGGCGGAGAACTGGTCCTCCAGCTGGCCGTAACGCCGGACCAGCTTCTCGTCGCCGCTCTCCTCGAGCTCGACCTCGAGTTTCTGCATCTCGGCGAGGATCGAGTCCAGGCCGCGGGCGGAGAGGACCCGGTCGCGGCCGGTCACGTTCAGGTCGCCGGTGCGCGGGTCCTGCGGGAGGTAGCCGATCTCGCTGGTCCGCTCGACGGTTCCCGCGTACGGAATACCCTCGCCGGCCAGCACCTTCAGCGTGGTGGTCTTGCCCGCGCCGTTACGGCCGACCAGGCCGATCCGGTCGCCGGGCTGCACCCGCAGGGTGGTCGGGGAGAGCAGAATGCGCGCGCCGGCGCGAAGTTCCAGTCCGGTGGCGGTGATCATGACAAACTCTCGCTCTCGGTGATCGGGCTGACTCAGGGCGCAATAAAGCGCCGGCCATCAAGCGGGATGGTCGGCGCCGGGGCAGGTCAGCCTTCGCAGAGCAGCACCCGGCCATAGTACCGGGCACTCCGATGGCACTCCCACCCGATTAATTCACAAGATCAACGGGTACTCGCCGGGCAACCGTGGCGAAGGTGGGACGAGATGGAACTCAACGAACGCGCCGACATCGACACCAGTCAGGTCAACGACCGGCGGGGTTCGGGCGGCGGCATCGGCGGGCTGCCCATCGGTGGCGGCGGCCTGGCCGGTGTCGTGGTCACTCTGGTGATCGCGCTGGTCGGCGGCTACTTCGGGATCAACACGATGGGCGGTGGCGGCGACAGCCAGCCCTCCTCCTCGCTGGCGCAGTGTGAGCAGGAGAACGCCCTGCAGCACCTGGAGTGCCGCAACGCGCTCTACGTCAACTCGATCCAGGCGTACTGGCGGGACCAGCTGCCGAAGTCGTTCGGCGAGCAGTACCAGCCGGCCGACACGAACATCTTCGAGGGCGGGGTGAACACCGCCTGCGGCAGCGCCGACTCGGGTGTCGGGCCGTTCTACTGCCCCGCGGACGACTCGGTGTACATCGACCTCTCCTTCTACCAGGTGCTGGCCAAGCAGCTCGGCGCGCCGGGTGAGTTCGCCCAGCCCTACGTGCTCGCCCACGAATACGGCCACCACGTGCAGGACGTGCTGGGCACCGAGGCGGAGATGCGCCGCCGGCAGCAGCGCGACCCGGAGTCGGCGAACCAGGAGTCGGTGAAGCTGGAACTGCAGGCCGACTGCTACGCCGGCGCGTGGGCCAACGCCGCGGCGAACACCACCGACGCGGACGGCGACAAGATCTTCACGAGCCTCACCGAGCAGGACATCCAGGAGGGCATCCAGGCCGCCGGGCAGATCGGTGACGACACGCTCCAGCAGCGGGGCGGCGGCAAGGTCAACCCGGAGCAGTTCACCCACGGCTCGTCCGCGCAGCGCCAGCAGTGGTTCCGGGTCGGCTACGACTCCGGCGACCCGAAGCAGTGCGACACCTTCAAGGCGGGCGCGGTCAGCTAGGCCGGCTCACGGATCAGGATCGGGACCGCGCGAGCCGCGGCCACCGCGGTGACCAGCACCGCGTGCCGCGGCTCCGGCACGTCCAGCAGTCTTCCGGCACGCAGCGCGGCCACCGGCGCCAGCTGCGCAGTCGCGAGGATCGCGTCGACGGCCGCCCGGTCACCACCGGCCACCAGCGCGGTCATCCTGCGTACCTCGGGAAGAAGAATGCGGGCCACGATGCCGGCGCCGTCGGCTGCCGCGGCCTTGGCCTGGTTGTCGCGGCGGCGCGCGAAGCGCTGCTGCGACCAGCCGCCCGCCGCCGTCCGGCCCTGCACGTAGTGCGTGTCCACCTTGGAAGTGATCAGGTTCGGTCCGTCGGCCACGCCGACGGCGACCGCGCCCTTGCGCGCCAGCAGCAGGCCCAGCCGCCGCGGCGCCTGCGCCGCGGCGATCAGATCGGTCACGGCCGAAGCCGGGCCCGCGCCGGGCGGCGCCTGCAGCGTCGCCGACGCGCCGTCGGCGGCGATCAAGGTCAACCCCTCTTCCCGGTACGGCCCGTGCCGCGTCGCGAAGTTCTCCAGCCATCGGGGCAGCCGCTCCGGTGCGACGTCCACCCACTTCCCGCCGCCTGCAGCCGCTCGTTCGCCCATTCTTGTCAGACTACGGTGGCAGGATCGCCCCCATGACGGACCTCGCCGGGATCCTGCTGGAGCGCCTCACCACCGCCTTCGAGTCGGGCCGTGATCCGGTGCGGGCGGTGGGCGCGGCCGCCTACATGCGGGATTAGTTCCCGTTCCTGGGCCTCACCGCGCCACTGCGCCGCTCGCTGGCCCGCAGCGCGCTGGCCGGGTTGCCCAAGCCATCCGAGAGCGACCTGCGGGAGATCGCGCTCGCCTGCTGGGCCCGTGACGAGCGGGAGTTCCAGCAGTTCGCCTGCGACTACCTGATCGCCCACGGCGGCGTCCCCGGGCCGGATTTCCTCGCCACCCTCGCCGAGCTGATCACCACGAAGTCCTGGTGGGACACTGTGGACCCACTCGCCACCCGGGTGGTCGGCGGGCTGGTGACCCGGCACCGAGCCCTGCTGAAGCGGATGGACGAGTGGTCCACCGCCGACGACATGTGGCTGGTGCGGACAGCGATCCTGCACCAGCTCCACTACGGCGCCGAGACCGACACCGCCCGGCTGTTCGGTTACTGCGCGGCGCAGGCCGGTCATCCCGACTTCTTCGTGCGCAAGGCGATCGGCTGGGCGTTGCGGCAGTTCGCCCGGACCGACCCTGAGGCGGTCCGGGCGTTCCTCGCCGAGCAGGCCGGGCGGCTCTCCCCGCTCTCCGTCCGGGAGGCCGCCAAGCACCTATGACGTCACCAGTCGCACGGCGAGCACAGCGATCACGGCACTGGACACCAGGGCGGTGATCAGGCGGCCGCGCTCGCCGGTGAGCACCCGCCCGATCAGCGAACCGCCGCCGGCGATCAGCAGTTGCCAGCTCGCCGAGGCCAGGAAGGCGCCGGCCACGAACCACACGCCGCCCCCGGCGCCGCCGCTGCCGAGCACCAGCGCGGCGAAATAGACGACGGTGGCCGGGTTGAGCAGGGTGAGGCCGAGGATCCCGGCGTAAGCGCGCAGCGGGGTCGTCGGGCGCTCGGTCCGCTCGGTCACCCCACGGCTGCGGATCGCGCCCCAGGCGGTCCAGCCGGCGAGCCCGAGCAGGACAGCGGCGCCCACCCAGCGCAGCGGCGTGGCGATCGGCGCGATCAGACCGGCGACAGCGGCGCCGCCCGCGACGGCGACCAGGGCGTAAAGACCGTCGGCGGTGGCCGCGCCCAGACCGGCGGCCGCTCCGACCCGCAACGAGGTGCGTGCGCTGAGACCCGCGATCAGCACCGCGATGGCGCCGACGGGCACAGCGATGCCATAGCCGGCGACGACGCCGGCCAGGAACGCCCCGCTCATGACCGCTGCTGCAGAACCGCCGATCGGTCGACGGCCGCCTGCTGTCGCGCGGCCCGATCGGCCACAGCGACAGAGACGGCGAGGAAAGGCTTCAGCGTGGTCACCGGGTCATCATCCTGCCCATGCCCGGCCGGGGCTACTCAATATCTGGCCGGGAATTGATCACATCGTGCTCCTTGCCGACCCCGAAGCGTGACCGGTAGCGGCCACTCTCGATAGGGTCCGATCATGGTCGCTGAACTGATTCTGGTCCGGCACGGGCAGAGCCTGGCCAATGTCGCCTTCCCCGCCGCGGACGCGCAGGGCCTCCTGGAGGCGGAGGTCAGCGGACGGGACGCGGAGGTACCCCTCACCGAGACCGGGGAGGAGCAGGCCAAGGCCGTCGGCACCTGGCTGGCCGCGCTTCCCGAGGAGCACCGTCCACAGGTGGCGATCACCTCGCCTTATCTGCGGGCGCGGGAGACGTGGCGGATAGCGGCCGAATCGTCAGGGCTGGACCTGCCGGATCCGGTCACCGACGACCGGCTCGTGGACCGGCTGATGGGTGAGCTGGAACTGATGACCCGGGCCGCGGTCGCGGACCGTTTCCCCGGTGAGGCGGCCCGGCGGGCCGAGGCGGGCGAGTACAACTACGCGCCCCCGGGCGGCGAGTCGTTCGCCGACATCGCGGTCCGGCTGAAGGCCTTCCTGGATGATCTGCACCGCGACCACGCCGGCCGGCGGGTGATCGTGGTGGCGCACGACGCGGTGGTGCTGATGATGCGTGCCGTGATCGAGCAGCTGACCTGGGACGAGGTGCTGGCCGTCGAGGCCGAGGCGGGCAGCGTGCGGAACGCGTCGATCAGCCGCTTCGACGGTTCGTCGGGCACCCTGGTGCTCGACCGCTACAACGTCATCGATCATCTACCGCCGGCCTGACCTCGATGGCCGCCCCCCGCCGCCAACTGGCCGTCCTGCTCACCGCCGAGGCGATCTCGATGCTCGGCAGCCGGATCACCTTCGTCGCCCTCCCGTGGCTGGTGCTCACCAGCACCGATTCGGCCCTGCTCGCCGGGCTGGCCGGGTTCGCCGAGATGCTGCCGTACGTGCTGGCCGGCCTGCTCGGCGGCCCGATCGTCGACCGGGTCGGCCCGCGCCCGACCGCCGTGGCCGCGGACGCCGCGAGTGTGCTGGCGGTCGCCGGCATCCCGGTGCTCGTCTACTGCGAGACCGTGTCGCTCGGCGTGCTCCTCGCGCTGATCGCCCTGGCCGGCGCCCTGCGCGGGTTCGGTGACGCGGCCAAACGCGCGCTGCTGCCGCGCATCATCGCGGCGTCCGGCATGTCCACCGAACGCGGCACCACCCTCTATGACGGCATGTCCCGGGCGTCGACACTGATCGGCCTGCCGCTGGCCGGGATGCTGATCGCGGCGTACGGCCCGGCCACCGTGCTGCTCTTCGATGCCGCCTCGTTCGGGGTGTGCGCGCTGCTGCTGGGCGGCTTGGTCCGGGCCGGCTCCGCCGGCGTCGCGGCCGGCCAGGACGAGGAGCCCGGCTACGCGGCCGCGCTGCGCAGCGGTTTCCGGTACGTACGCGAGGACCGGCTGATCCTGGGCATCATGTCGATGCTGTTCATGACGAACATGTTCGATCAGGCGTTCGCCACGGTGTTCGTGCCGGTCTGGGTGCGCGACAGCACGCACGGCCCGGCGGCGCTCGGCATGGTCGGCACCGCGTTCGGGCTGGGCGCGGTCGCCGGGAACATCCTCTACACGGTCCTGGCCCCACGTCTGCCCCGCCGCCGTACGCTGGGCATCTGCTTTTTCCTGGGCGGTCCCGCCCAGTTGCTGGCGCTGGCGCTCACCGACCGGGTGGGTGTCGTGCTGGCGACCGCGGCGATAGCCGGCGCGCTGATGTCCACAGTGAACCCGATCCTGCTGGCGTCGGTCTACCGGCGCATCCCGGTGCACATGCACGGCCGGGTGATGAGCGTGCTGATCGCCGTCTCCTGGGCGGGGATCCCCTTCGGCAGCTTCTTCGGCGGCTGGGCCACCGACCGGCTCGGCCTGCACACGGCCGCGCTGGTCGCGGCGATCGGCTATCTGGCGGTCACGGTTGCGCCGTTCCTCTTTCCGGCCTGGCAGGCCCTGGACACCAAACGCAGCGAACCGAGCCCCGGCAAGGCGGTCGTCCCGGTCTGAGCGAAGGTTTCAGCGGACGGCCACCGCCAGCTCGGCGACCGCATGGCCGCCGCCAGCTCGGCGACTGCACGACCACCGCCCGCTCGGCGACCGCATGGCCGCCGTCAGCTCGGCGGCTGTACGGCCGCCGTCAGATCGGCGGCGTTCGCCAGGGCCTCGCCGGCCCGCTCCCGCTGGTCGGCGGTCAACTCCACCGCGGCCACCCGGGCCAGCAACTCGCGGACGTTCTCCTGCTCGGCGAGCGTGACTGCCAGCTCGGCACGGTAGACGAGGGCTTCAACCAGCACGACCGGGTCGTCCCCCGGGCCGTACTTGCGGATCGCGGTGTCCAGGACCCGCGCGGCCTGGCGGTGGTCGCCGTGCGAGTCGGCGAGGACGACCGCGTTGTCCATCGAGGCGGCGAGCCGGCCGGTCCGGGCCGGGGCAGCCGCACGGTGCAGCGCGCTGACCCGGATCCAGTTGCCGCCCGGATCGATGACCGCGAAACCGGTCACCCCGTCGTCGTTCTTCCGCGGACGCGGGCGGGTCATCCGAGGAATGCCGGAGAGCGGAACCCGGCCGTAGCGGGCACGCAGACCGGCGGCGAACTGCTCGTGCAGCGCCTTGATGTCCGGCACGAGAACCGCGCAGGTGCTGTAGGACTGCTCGGGGTCGAAGTCGGGCATGCCGAAGAAGTGCAGGTTGATATCGTCGCGCTGCATCGCGACGTAGGGGTTGGGCCGGATTTGGCGATAGGTCCGGTGAAAACCGAGAGCCTGATAGAAGTCCTCGATGACGTCGATGGACGGGCACGGGAGCAGGGGAATCGTGATCTCGTCGGCCATGCCCACCATTCATCCAGCTTTCCTCGATCGTCGCCCATGGATTGGCACATCAGTGCCTTGAGCTGCGATCATGCGGCGCCAATGTGGTACGCCGCCGGCTCAGCGGGCGCCGCCAGGCGCACGGCTGCAAAGCCACAACCTCGGCTCGCGGTATCTCGCCCGCTCGACGATGAGCTCCTGCCCGGCACGGGTCGGGGAATCGGATATGACAGCCGCCAGGCCCACGGGGCTACGAACTTGGTCTCGGCAGGCCGCGGAATCCGGGGTGCGGCGCCCGATGGGCGGCGGCTAGGGTCACCGCGATGACTCTCGCTCATGATGTGACCGGCTCCGGGCCGGCTGTGTTGCTGCTGCACTCGACCGTCGGTGACCGGCGGATGTGGGATCCACAGATGTCCGCGCTGAGCGATGCCGGATACCGGGTGATCCGGTGCGACTTCCGCGGTTACGGGGAGACGCCGATGCCGTCCGAGCCGAACGACGACACCCAGGACGTCGCCGACCTGCTCAGCCACCTCGGCGTCGACCGGCTGGCCGTGATCGGCTCGTCCGGTGGCGGCCGGGTGGCGCTCGACTTCGCCGCCCGATCGCCGGAGCGGATCACCGCTCTCGCCCTGCTGTGCACCGCCGCGCCGGGTCACGAGCCCAGCGCCGAGCTGCGGGCCTTCGGCAAGCGGGAGGACGCCCTGCTGGAAGCCGGTGACGTCGACGGCGCGACCGAGCTCAACGTGGACCTCTGGGTCGGCCCGGAGGCCGACGAGACGGTCCGGGCGCAGGTGCGGGCCATGCAGCGCAACGCGTTCCAGGTGCAGCTGGCCGCCGAAAAGCAGGCGGTCACGGACACGCAGCCAGCCCCCGAAGACCAGCCGACCGCTGACACGCAGCCAGCCCTCGAAGGGCAGCCGACCGCTGACACGCAGCCAGCCCCCAAAGAGCAGCCGACCGCTGACACGCAGCCAACTGCCGGGGAGCAGCCGGCCGCTGACGAACCGCCGGTAGTCGAGGAGCAGTCGGCCGCTGACAGGCCGCCGGCAGCGGGCGACCAACCGGCCGAGGGCGAGCAGCCACGCGCTGAAGCCGATCCGAGCGCGATCACCGCGCCCACACTGCTCGTCTCCGGCGCCCATGACCTGCCGGATTTTCAGCAGATCGCCACCGATCTCGCGGCGCGGTTGCCCCACGCACGCCACCTGCACCTGGATTGGGCCGGCCATCTGCCCAGTCTGGAGCGCCCCGACCTGATCAACCCGCTGCTCATCGACTTCCTCGCTGAGAGCAAGCCGGAGAACTGACCGCTCGCCGATGCTGCTGCGATCTTGTGGGGTGATCGCAGCAAGCCAGGGACCTGACCGCTCACCGATCCTCCTGGGGTCCTGCAGCGTGATCGCCCACCGATACCGGCAATCGCCAAGATCGGCTCTTGACTGGGGACTGGCTGGCCGAAGGTCAGTGGCAGCTCGGGTAGCGGGAACGCTCAAGCGGCGGCAGGCCCTCGGCCGCTATGCGGCGGCAGGCTGCAGCCGCCCACATGACGTAAAGCCCGGCCGCCCAGGCGGCGACAAGCCGCAGCCGCCCGAGCGACGCGAAGTCCCGGCCGCCTAGTACCGCTACGGCGGATCACTACTTCGAGTAGTTCTGGATCGTTTCCCGGACGTGGTCACGGTTGAGCAGGTGCAGGGTTGGGACGAGGCGTTCGGGGAG
>NZ_JBEZZB010000222.1:0-13848 GCF_040638955.1 Actinoplanes sp. NPDC024001 | reverse complement strand
CTGGCCGCCCCGGCGCTCGCCGCCGGCCGGGCCCTGTCCGCGACCGGCGCCGTGAAGGCGGCCGCCTACTCGCCGGCTAACGGCGCCAAGTATCCCGGCACCGAGCTCGGCGCCGCCCTGCGCGACGTGGCCCGGCTGATCAAGGCGAAGGCCGGGCTGGCCACCGCCGCGGTCGATTGCGGCGACTGGGACATGCACGAGGGTCTCGGCACCGCGGTCGAGGGCCAGCGCATGTACGACAACCTGACCGATCTCGCCCAGGCCCTGGCCGCCTTCGTCACCGACCTGGGCGCCGACACGATGAAGAACGTCACCGTGCTGACGATCAGCGAGTTCGGCCGCCGGGTGCAGGAGAACGGTTCCCGGGGCGCCGACCACGGCCACGGCAACGCGATGCTGCTGCTCGGCGGCGGGGTGCGCGGCGGCAAGGTCTACACGGCGTGGCCGGGTCTGGAGCCGGGCGCGCTGATCGCCGGTGACCTGGCCGCCACCACCGACTACCGCTCGGTGATCGGCGAGGTGCTGCAGAAGCGCTGCGGAATCGGCGCGCTGAACACCGTGTTCCCGGGGGTCAAGCCATCCGCGTTCGGGCTGGTCGCCGCCCGGTAGTACAGAAAGAACGGGGCCGGTGCGTGATGCACCGGCCCCGTTCGTGCCACCCCGCCAAGGCCCTGGACCAGGGCGGCACGTCTTTCAGCGAGCGGCCGAGGTCCGCCGCTTCGACCACACGTCGAAGGCGACCGCGGCGAGCAGGACGGCGCCCTTGACGAGCATGACCTCCTCGCTCTCGGCGCCGATCAGGCTCATGCCGTTGTTGATCACACCCATGATCAGACCACCGGTGATCGCGCCGACGACCTTGCCGACGCCACCCTGCACCGCCGCGCCACCGATGAACGCGGCGGCGATGGCGTCCAGCTCGAAGCTGTTACCGGCGGTCGGGTTCGCCTGGTTGAGCCGGCCGGCGAAGATGATGCCGGCCAGGGCGGAGAGCACGCCCATGTTGACGAACAGCCAGAACACCACCGACTTGACCTTGACGCCGGAGAGCGTGGCGGCCTGCA
This sequence comes from Actinoplanes sp. NPDC024001, assembly GCF_040638955.1. Lineage (NCBI taxonomy): Bacteria > Bacillati > Actinomycetota > Actinomycetes > Micromonosporales > Micromonosporaceae > Actinoplanes > Actinoplanes sp. NPDC024001. The sequence goes on along the minus strand of NZ_JBEZZB010000222.1, from coordinate 12,784 downwards.
GGTTGCCGCCGACGGCGTAGATCTGGCGGCCGAAGACGGCCTTGTTCGTGACCAGGGTGTAGCCGACCACCAGGACGGCGAGCAGCACCAGCACCCATGGCAGGTTCCGGAACCGGGCGAGCTGCACGATCACGAACATGACCAGGACGGCCGGGACGGCGACCTTCAGGACGAACAGCCACATCGGGTCGACGGCCTGGTGGTAGCGGACCCGGCCGGCGCGGGCGCGCCACTGCACGACCGCGATGCCGACGACGACCGCCAGGCCGACGAGGATGCTGAACAGGTCGGCGCCGCCGAGCGCGCCGAGGCCGATGTTGCCGAGGAACCCGTTGGTGAAGCCGTTCGCGAGGGTACGGACCTCCTCCGGGAACGGGCCGATGCCCTGGTTGCCCAGGATCATCAGGGTGATCGCGCGGAACAGCAGCATGCCGGCGAGCGTGACGATGAAGGCCGGGATGCCGAAGTACGCCACCCAGTAGCCCTGCCAGGCGCCGATCACCGCGCCGAACGCCAGGGTCGCGATGACCGCGATCGGCCAAGGCAGATCCCAGTTGACCATCAGGACCGCGGAGAACGCGCCACAGGCCGCCACCACCGAGCCGACCGACAGGTCGATGTGCCCGGCGATGATGATCAGGATCATGCCGATCGCCAGAACCAGGATGTACGAGTTCTGGACGATGATGTTGCTGATGTTCTGCGGCGCCAGCATGTCGCCGCCGGTGAGCACCGTGAACAGCAGCACGATGAGCGCGAACGCGATGTAGATGCCGCTCGACTTGAGGTCGAATCCGAGCTTGAAGCCGGCCTTGCCGGGCGCGGGCGCGGACGGCCCGGTGCCCCCGACGCTCAGGTCGGCGTTGGTGGGTGCGACCGTCACGGCGCGACCTCCTGTTCTTCCTTCGTCATGAGAGTCATCAGGCTCTCCTGCGTCGCCTCGGCGCGCGGCACCTCGCCGGTGATCCGGCCGGCCGAGAGGGTGTAGATGCGGTCACAGATGCCGAGCAGTTCGGGCAGCTCGGAGCTGATGACCAGGATCGCCTTACCTTCGTCGGCAAGACGGTTGATGATCGTGTAGATCTCGTACTTCGCGCCGACGTCGATACCACGGGTCGGCTCGTCGAGGATCAGCACGTCCGGGTCAGTGAAGATCCACTTCGAGAGTACGACCTTCTGCTGGTTACCGCCGGAGAGCTTGCCGGTGACCGCTTCGACGCTCGGCGCCTTGATGTTCATGCTGGCGCGGAACTCGTCGGCGACCTTGAACTCCTCGTTGCCGTTGACCCAGCCGCCCTTGGCGAGCTTGGTCAGGGCGGCGGCGGAGACGTTGCGCTTGATGTCCTCGATCAGGTTCAGGCCGTAGCGCTTGCGGTCCTCGGTCGCGTACGCGATTCCGTGGTCGATCGCCTCGCGGACGGTGCGCGCCTTGATCTCCTTGCCGTCTTTGATCAGGCGGCCGGAGATGTTCACCCCGTAGGAGCGGCCGAAGATGCTCATGGCCAGCTCGGTACGGCCGGCGCCCATCAGGCCGGCGAGCCCGACGATCTCGCCCCGCCGCAGGGACAGGTTGGCCTTGCGGACCAGCGCGCGGTCGGGCTGGGTGGGGCTGTACACCGTCCAGTCCTCGATCCGCAGCGCCTCCTCGCCGATGGTCGGCGTGTGCTCCGGGTAGCGGTGCTCCAGGTCGCGGCCCACCATGCCCGAGATGATCTTGTCCTCGGTCAGGTCGGAGGTGTTCTCGGTCCAGATGGTCTTGCCGTCGCGCAGGATCGTCACCCGGTCCGAGATGCTCATGACCTCGTTCAGCTTGTGCGAGATGATCACACAGGTGATGCCCTCGTCACGCAGGCCGCGCAGCAGGCCCAGCAGGTGCTCGGAGTCCTCGTCGTTGAGCGCCGCGGTGGGCTCGTCGAGGATCAGCAGCTTGACCTTCTTGGAGAGCGCCTTGGCGATCTCCACCAGCTGCTGCTTGCCGACGCCGAGCTCGACGACCGGGGTGACCGAGCTCTCCGCCAGGCCGACCCGGCGCAGCAGCTCGTCGGCCGCGTGGTTCGTCTTGTTCCAGTCGATCCAGCCGCGCTTGGCCTGCTCGTTGCCGAGAAAGATGTTCTCCGCGATGGAAAGGTTCTGCGCGAGCGCCAGCTCCTGGTGGATGATGACGATGCCGCGGTGCTCACTGTCGCGGATGCCGGAGAACTTGCAGGGCTCGCCCTCGAACTCGATGTCACCCTCGTAGGTGCCGTGCGGGTAGACGCCGGAGAGCACCTTCATCAGGGTCGACTTGCCGGCCCCGTTCTCGCCACAGATCGAGTGGATCTCACCTCTGCGGACTTCCAGGTTGACGTCCTGCAGCGCCTTGACGCCCGGGAACGTCTTAGTTATTCCGGACATCCGCAGGATCGTGTCGCTCATTGACCCTCCTATGGGCCTGTTACTCGGGGCCGGGTAGGCCGCGCCCCGCCCGCTGGGGTCGGGCGGGGCGCGGAGCCCGGATCACTTCAGCTGGTCGGCCGTGTAGTAACCGCTGTCGACGAGCACCTTCTGGTAGTTGCTCTTGTCGACGATGACCGACTCCAGCAGCATGGACGGAACGACCTTCTTGCCGTTGTCGTAGTCCTTGGTGTTGTTGGTCTCCGGGGTCTGGCCCTTCAGCACCGCGTCCGCCATCGCGACGGTGGTCTTGGCCAGCTCACGGGTGTCCTTGTAGATGGTGGCGTACTGCTCACCCGCGATGATCGACTTGACCGAGGCGACCTCGGCGTCCTGGCCGGTGACGATCGGGTACGGGTTGGCGCTGGTGCCGTAACCGCCCGACTTCAGGGCGGAGAGGATACCGATCGAGATGCCGTCGTACGGCGAGAGGACGCCGTCGACCTTGGTGCCGGCCTTGTAGGTGGCGGTGAGGATGTTCTCCATGCGCTTCTGCGCGGTCGCCGGGTCCCAGCGGAGCGTGGCGACGGTGTCGAAGTCCTTCTGACCGCTCTTGACGACCAGCGTCCCGTCCGCGATGTACGGGTCGAGGATGCTCTTGGCGCCGTTGAAGAAGAACGTCGCGTTGTTGTCGTCCGGCGAGCCGGCGAACAGCTCGATGTTGAACGGGCCCTTCGCGGTGCCCTTGCTGCCGTCGGCGTTGAGCACCTTCAGACCGGTCAGCAGCGAGGTGGCTTGCTGCACACCGACCTTGAAGTTGTCGAAGGTGGTGTAGTAGTCCACGTTCGGGCTGTCCCGGATCAGGCGGTCGTAGGCGATGACCGGGATACCGGCCGCCTTCGCGTTCTCCAGCTGCGTGGTGATCGCGGTGCCGTCGATCGACGCGATGATCAGGAGCTTGGCGCCCTTGGTGATCTGGTTGTCGAGCTGCTGGGTCTGGGTCGGGATGTTGTCCTCGGCGTACTGGAGGTCAACCTTGTAGCCCAGCGCCTCGAGCTGCTTCTTGACGTTGTCACCGTCGCTGACCCAGCGCTCCGAGGAACGGGTCGGCATGGTCACACCGATCAGGGCGCCGGCGTTGTCAGCGCTGCCGGCTCCCTTCTCCGAGGTCTTCTCCGAGGAGCCGCAGGCGGCCATCGTCAGGACCAGAGATGCTGCGGTCGCCATCGCCGCAAGCCGTGGGTATCGCACTTTTCGTCAATCTCCTCTTCGAGAAACGGGTGTTACAGGGGGCGGGAAAGCCGGTAGTACGCCTGGTTCCACCGCACCCGGTCGGCGAAGTCCGCCGGCGTGGTGCGGTCATCGATCATTAGAAGCTCGGTTTGCGCCATTTCGGCGAAATCGCGCAAAGTTTCCGCGCCGACCGCCTGGGTGAGGACCGTGTGGTGCGGGCCGCCGGCAGTGATCCAGCACTCCGCGGAGGTCGACAACGAGGGCGCAGGCTTCCACACCGCACGGGCCACCGGCAAATTCGGCAGCGGCTCGTCCGGCGGGATCACCTCGATCTCGTTGGCGACCAACCGGAACCGGTCACCCATGTCAGCCATACCCATGACCACGGCGGCGCCGGGTGTGGCGTCGAAGACCAGGCGCACCGGGTCCTCCCGGCCGCCGATGCCCAGCGGGTGGATCTCGGCCCGGGGGCGGGCCGACGCGATCGAGGGGCAGACCTCGAGCATGTGCGCGCCGAGGATCTTAGGCTCGCCCGGCCCGAAGTGGTAGGTGTAATCCTCCATGAATGAGGTGCCGCGTCCGGTTCCGGCGCCCATCGCCTTCACCGTGGCGACCAGCACCGAGGTCTTCCAGTCGCCCTCGCCGCCGAAGCCGTAGCCGTCGGCCATCAGCCGCTGCACGGCCAGGCCGGGCAGCTGGCGCAGGCCGCCGAGGTCCTCGAAGTTCGTGGTGAAGGCGCCGAAGCCGCCCTCGGTGAGGAAGCGCCGCATGCCGGCCTCGATGCGGGCGGCGTAGCGCAGCGAGTCGTGCCGGTCCGCCAGCAGCGACGGAACGATCTCGTAGGCGTCCCGGTACTCCGCGACCAGCGCGTCGATCTCCGCGTCCGGCACCTGGTCCACGACGGCGACCAGGTCGTTCACCCCGTACGTGTTGACCGAGACGCCGAAGCGCAGCTCGGCCTCGACCTTGTCGCCCTCGGTGACCGCGACGTCGCGCATGTTGTCGCCGAAGCGGGCCAACCGCAGGCCACGCAGGTGCTGCAGGCCAGTCGCGGCGCGTGCCCAGGCGTCGACGCGGGCGACGATCGCCGGGTCCGAGACGTGCCCGGCGACGACCTTGCGGGGCACGCCGAGGCGCGCCTGGATGAACCCGAACTCGCGGTCGCCGTGCGCGGCCTGGTTGAGGTTCATGAAGTCCATGTCGATGGACTCCCACGGCAGCGACACGTTGTGCTGGGTGTGCAGGTGCAGCAGCGGCTTGCGCAGCGCGTCCAGGCCACCGATCCACATCTTGGCCGGCGAGAACGTGTGCATCCAGGCGATGATGCCGATGCAGTTCGCGTCGGCGTTCGCCTCCTGCATGAGGCGCTTGATGGCGCCGGAGTCGGTGAGGACGGGCTTGCCGACGATCTCGGCGCTCAAACCGCCGGCGGCCAGGGTCCGCTGGATCTCGGCGGACTGGTCGGCGACCTGCTGAAGGGTCTCCGGGCCGTAGAGATGCTGGCTACCGGTCAGGAACCAGATCTGCGGGTTCATCTCGTTTCCTCTGTTCTCAAACGGATGCGCGGTGCTGGATCGCACGCAGCTCGCGCATCACCGTGTTCTCGCCCCGGCCGGACTCGGCCGCCGGGAGCGGCAGGCCGGGAACCGCCGCGTCCGCCCGCTCAGGCGCCACCCACTCAGGCGCAGCCTGCTTGAGCAGGCGGTTCGTCATCGGGAGCGTCTCAATGATCTTACGCGCGGTGACGGCGGCACCCTCGGCCAACGCCGAGGTCCGGCCGGGCGGGCGCGCACCGGCCACGCCGGGCACGACACCGATCACGTACGTCAAAGGGGTACCTCCCCGCAGGGGGCCGAAGGGGTTGTGAGCAAGTGTTATCGCTAACAATTGCGGTGTCAACGGCAGTCGGCAACAAGGCGGTAACGGCCGTTTAACCCAGCACGATCAACAAGCTCATCCCGTCGGCACACCGGTTCACTCACGGGTGAACACTAAACCCCACGGAATTTCACACGACAGCACCCCTCAGGATGGCCGCCCCACGCTCTGCCGGACCACCAGCTGCGGCGGCACCACGATGTGGTCGGGGCTGTCCGGCTCGTCCCGCATCTGACCCAGGAGCAGGGTCAACGCCGCGCGGGCCACGTCACCGAAGGCCTGCCGGACGGTCGTCAGCGGCGGAATGAAGTACGCCGCCTCGGGCACATCATCGAACCCGACCACACTCACGTCGTGCGGAACCCGCCGGCCCCGCTCATGCAGGGCGCGCAGGATCCCCAGCGCGAGGTGATCGTTCGCACAGAAGATGGCCGTGACCTCGGGCATCCGGGCCAGCATCTGCCCCGCCCGATAGCCCTCCGCGGCCGACCAGTCGGCGGACAGCAGCGGCGGAACCTCCGCCCCGGCCTCCTCCAGCGTCTGCCGCCAGCCCTGGATCCGGCCCGCCGAGTCGAACCAGTCGGTCGGGCCGGAGACGTGCCAGACCGTCTTGTGCCCGAAGTCGAGCAGGTGCCGGGTGGCCGCCCGGGCCCCGGCCACCTGGTCCACGGTCACCACCGGCCGGCCGCTGGCCGGGTCGCCGTCGATGAAGACCACCGGCATGTCGCCGGGGATCTCGGCGAGCGCCTCCGTCGCGGAGGCGGTGTTGGCGATGACCACCAGGCCGGCCACCCGCTGATCCAGGTGGCGGTCCACCACCGAGGCGATCGAGGAGCGGTCGAGCTCGCGGACGCTGCCGACGCTGACCGCGAAGCCCGCGTCCGCGGCGGCCTGCTCGAACTCGGTCAGCATCGAGGCCGGCCCGTAGAGCGTGCTGTTGCGGGCGACCACGCCGATCAGCTGCGAGCGGCCGGTGACCAGCGCCCGGGCCGCCCGGTTGGGCCGGTAGTTGAGCTCGGCGATCGCGGCCCGGACCCGCATCCGGGTCTGTTCCTTGACGTTGGGATGATCGTTGAGAACCCGGGAGACGGTCTGGTGCGAAACACCGGCCAGCCGGGCGACATCGGTCATCGCCGGGCTTCGGGTTACCTTGTCCACTTGCGCACCTCGTCCGGTCCGGTTCTGATGGAGCGTGACGGCAGGCCGGCAGGCCCCCCGTACCGGGAATGTTATCGATAACACCAGGCATTCCATAAGCCCCGCGTGCGGCCAATCGGAGAACACGTACGCTCGGCAGCGATGGAAGCGTCACCCACGATCAGCGGACCCGTCGTGTTCGGAAGCCTAAACGACGAGGGATTCACGTCGCTGCGCCGGACCGCCGCGCCGCGCGCGCAACGCTACGAGATAGGCCGCTCGCTGCGCGACCGCTCCCCCCGCTCCGACATGGCGCACTGGCGGGCCCCGGACGCCCGCGTCGATCCGGTCCGCCAGGTGGCCGCCTCCCACGAGGGCCGCGTCGAGCACCTGATCCCGGTCCGGGTGGGCCGCATGATCGCCTCGCCGTACACGTTCCTGCGCGGCACCGCCGGCCTGATGGCCGACGACTTCGCCGCCCTGCCCTTCACCGGCATCACCCCGGTGATCTGCGGCGACGCCCATCTCGGCAACTTCGGCTTCTACGCCTCCCCGGAACGCGAGCTGGTCTTCGACCTCAACGACTTCGACGAGGCGCACCCCGGGCCGTGGGAGTGGGACCTGCGCCGGCTGGTGACCAGCGTGCACGTGGCCGGCCGGGTCAACGGGTTCCGGGAGAGCTCGTGCAGCGACGCCGTGCAGCACTGCGTCGAGGAGTACCGGCTGCAGATCGCCCACCTGGCCGAGCAGCCGCTGCTGGCCCGCTCGTTCTCGCAGCTCGACGTCGAGGCGATGCGATCGGCGGCCAGCCGGGCCAGCTTCCGCGACGAGATCGAGCGGGCCGCCCGCCGGGCCCGCCGCCGCACCAGTGACCGGGCCCTGCCCCGCTTCACCGAACGGCACGACGGCAGCGCCCGCCTGGTCGAGGAGCCGCCGCTGATCACCCGGCTGCCGCACGAGGAACGCGACCAGCTGGCCGAGGCGCTCGACGGGTACCTGAACACCCTGAAACCGCACTGGGCCCGGATCCTCGGCGGCTACCGGATCGTCGACATCGCCCACAAGGTGGTCGGTGTCGGCTCGGTGGGCCTGCGCGCCTACGTCGCGCTGTGCGAGGGCAGCAGCCCCGACGACGTGGTCTTCCTCCAGCTCAAGCAGGCCCGCCGCTCGGTGATCGCGAAACACCAGCACGGCGCGCTGGCCTGGCACCGGCATCAGGGCCAGCGGGTCGTCGAGTACCAGCAGGCACTGCAGACGGTCAGCGACCCGCTGCTCGGCTGGACCACCGTCGGCACCCGGCAGTACTACGTGCGCCAGTTCCGCGACATGAAAGGCGCGATCGTGGTGGAGGACATCAACGCCGGGGCGCTTGCCGACTACGCCGGGATCTGCGGCTACCTGCTCGCCAAGTCGCACGCGCGGACGAGCGGCGCGTCCATGATCGCCGGTTATGCGGGCGGGAGCAACAAGCTCGACGAGTCACTGAGCCGGTTCGCCCGCACGTACGCCGATCAGGTCGAGAGCGACCACGCGGCCTTGGTCAAAGCCGTGCGGCGCGGCGAACTGCCGGCGGAGCCGGCGTGAGCGACCGCACCGAGCGGCACTCAGCCGCAGCCGACAACGACACCGCAGTAGACAACGACACCGCAGTAGACAACGACACCGCAGTAGACAACGACACCGCAGTAGACAACACAGCAGACGAGGGCCGGGAGAGCATGCCGAAGACAGGCACCGCATGAGCGGGGTGATTCCGCTGGACTCGGCGGCGCTCGCGCAGTTCTGGGCGGAACGGCACCTGTGCACGCTGACCACGCTGCGTGCCGACGGTTCCCCGCACGTCGTCGCGGTCGGCGCCACCCTCGACGTCGCCGCCGGCCTGGCCCGGGTGATCTCCTCGGTGACCTCGGCGCACGTGCGGCACATCCGGCGTGGACAGCAGCGGGTGGCGATCTGCCAGGTCGACGGGCGGCGCTGGAGCACCGTCGAGGGCCTGGCCGTGATCCGCGACGAGCCGGAACCGGTCGCCGAGGCCGTGCGCCGCTACGCCGAGCGCTACCGCACCCCGCGCCCGAACCCCTCCCGGGTGTCCATCGAGGTCAGCATCAGCCGGATTCTGGGCTCCGCCGCGCTGCTGCCGGGCATAGAGTCGCCGGCATGACGCAGACCGTGGACAGCGTGCTGCTGCCCGGCCACGACGTGCCCCTGGGACGCTGGACGACGGTGCGCCGCCTGCTCCCGCACCGGGAACGCCGCATGATCGGCGCCTGGTGCTTCGTCGACCACTTCGGCCCCGACGACGTCCGCGGCCGGCCCGGCATGCAGGTCCCGCCGCACCCGCACACCGGGCTGCAGACGGTCACCTGGCTGGTCGACGGCATCATCGAGCACCGCGACAGCCTGGGCAGCCACCAGCTGATCGCTCCCGGACAGCTGAACCTGATGACCTCCGGGCACGGCATCGCCCACTCCGAGTTCACCCCGCCGGACCATCCGGACGGCATGCACGGCCTGCAACTCTGGGTCGCCCTGCCGGACGGTGCCCGCACCGGCCCGGCCGGCTTCGAACATCACGCCGCGCTGCCGTCCACCACCGACGGCCCGGTCACCGTCACGGTCGTCGTCGGCAGCCTCGGCGACCTGCGCTCCCCCGCCACGGTCCACACCCCGCTGGTCGGCGCGGAGATCGTGACCGGCGCCGCCGCCCGGCACACCGTCAGCCTGCGACCCGGCTTCGAGCACGGCCTGCTCGTCATGTCCGGCAGCGCCACCGTCGCCGGCGCCACCCTCGAAACCGGCACGCTGCTCTATCTGGACGGCGGCCGCACCACGGTCACCGTCGAGACCGGCGGCCCGGCCCGGCTCTTCCTGCTCGGCGGCGAGCCCTTCGACGAACCCCTGGTGATGTGGTGGAACTTCGTCGGCCGCAGCCACGAGGAGATCGTCGAGGCGCGCGAGGCCTGGATGGCCGGCCGGCGGTTCGGCACGGTCGACGGTTGCGCCGCCGGTCCCCTCCCGGCGCCCGAGCTCCCCACGGTGCGCCTGAAGGCGCGAGACCGGCACGGCAAGACCTTTTAGTCGTACGGGTTCTGCGAGGTTCCGCCGTGCCACCGCGAGCAGGCGGTCCGTCGCGGCCGCGGCGCGAGCGCCGGGGCATGCGCTTTCCCTCACGCCCGACGGCCGCCATGATCATCGAATGAGCACCCACACCGGCTACATCCGGGCGGTCGCCGCGGCGCTCGAAGCTGCCGGGGTGCCGGTGGCCGACTGGCGCGCCGACGACCGGCGGCCCCGCGACGGGTGGATCCCGTTCGACCTGGTGCGGCAGGTGCGGCTGCACGGCCGGGTGGTGTGGGACCACGACCAGGCCGGCGCCGGATGGGACGAGGACACCGGCTGGTGGCTGTTGACCGTGGACGACCCGTACGGACGCGGGGTTCGTACCACGAAGAAGCTGGACCTGCCCAGGGTGGCCGCGCCGGGATCGGTGGTCCGCGCCGTGGCGTGGCCGGCCGGCCTCGAGGTGCCCGGCCTCCGCGAGCCGCGGGCCGACCTGGACTTCCCGCGGCATCGCGCCGGGGTGCCCGATCCGGCCTTCGAGGCCGCCCTGCGGCGCTATGCGCACGTCGCACAAAGTCCGGTTGACGAGTCGTGGAACGCGGCGGAAGGTCGGGGGTAGAACTCCACGCACTGCGCGGTGAGGAGCGCGCCTTGACCCTCCCACTTCTGCTGACCATCGCCTTGCCCGCGGCGCTCGCCGCCGCGGTCGGACTGCCGCGCTGCCTCCGAACGATCCGCGACAAGCGCCGGCCCGGACCGCAACCTCTCGGCCCACCGATCCAACAGCTCGCCGCCGACCTGCGCCGCCTGCTGCGGCTGCACGGCGACCTGACCGTCTCCGCGCACTCGGCGCTCTGCGCGCACCGGGTGTGGGCGGTCGAGGCGGCCATCGGCGCCCGCGCGATCGAAGCCGCCGCGGCCCTCGACGTGCCGCATCCGGAACCGGCGGCCGCGTCGTCGCTCACCCGCACCGAACTGTCGGCGCTGCTGACCGCCCTCGCCGAGCAGGGACTGGTGCTGCCGCGCCGGATCGGCCACTTCACCACGGACGGCCGCCTCTGACGAACCCCGGCGGCCCCACTGCCTCTGGCGAACCCCGGCGGCCCCTACAACGATGAAACGGCGGCGGGACCGTGGTCCCGCCGCCGTCCCTCGTCCCGGCGTCACGCCGCTAACCGCAACCGCGAAGGATCATCGGGGGCGTCGTCCCCCGCGGATCGTCTCGGGCGTGTGGCGGCCGCTGGTACTGGGGGGCGGCGGCCGCCTGCCGGGGAGTCCGTGGTCTCGGGCGTTCCGGGGCCCCGCGCGACATGGTGTCCGCAGCGGGGCGCCCGGTCCGTGAACCGGGCGCACAACAAACGTGACAGATGTTCGCACCTTGATCCGCAGATGCCCGGGGTGTCCTTCGACACTCCCGTCGTCCGATTCGGCATCCTCCCGGCGCCATCCGGTGCCCTTCGGGGTCACCTTTTCGGGGTCGCCCGCAAGTTCGTAGCGAGGCTGAAGAGAAGCTTAAAAGGTTCTTAAGTCGCCATCGGGCCCGTCACCTGCGGACAACGACCCTCGTTGATCGGGCGAACCCGCACCGCGCGCCCGCACGAACTGTCGGATCCCCGCCATAGTGACTGCGTACGGCATTGAACCGGGGGCACCGCCCGGACGTATACCGGGGTGATCGACCACATCCGGCGAGCTGCGGCGCCGGGACGGTCGGCACTCGCGGGCCCACCGCGAGGCCGGTGGCAGGGCTCCGTGGCACGGTGGCGCACTACGCAAATCCGTGATTAACCTTCCACATCCACCACGTGGCAGGGGATCGACCGGGGCGCGAGGGGCGGACACCGGTGCGCGCAGGTGGAACAGGGGTGAGGACGGTGGCACGAATGCGGCGACGGGGCAGCGGGTTCACCCCCAGCCGGCTCGGGGCCGCCTCATGAGCTACGAGGACGACGAGTACTGGGAGGACGAGTACAGCGAGTACTCGTTCATGCCGCAGTCCGCGGTGATCCAGGAGCGGCACTACGAGCGGCGTACCGCACCGGACCCGGTCATCCCGACCCGGCGCCGATCCGGCCAGGACGCCGACGACGGCGCGCGCCGGCCGAAACGGGCCGCCTTCGACTCGGAACGTCCCAGCTGGCTCGACGACCCCGACTTCGTGCCCATCGACACCTCCAAGCCGAACCTGGCCGGCGACGACTTCGACGACGTGGACTTCAACCGTCCGGAGCTCGGCGTCGACTTCGACAAGCCGGACTTCCCGATCGTCGACCCGGCGGCGCGGCCCGAGCTGCGGCGCGGCACCCGCCCGCAGCGCGAGGCGTCACGGCGGTCCGGCGATCGGTACGACGCGCAGAGCTACCGCGACGACGCTCCCGTCCGCCGCGACGATCCCCGCCGTTCCGGCCGTGAGTCCCCGGACCGGGACGACCAGCGGCGCGGACGCCGCCCGGTCGAGGTCCGGCCCGGCGAGATGTGGGAGGACGACCGCGACGCCGGGCCCGCGCGCAACGGCCGCCGCCGCCCGGTCGAGATCCGCCCGGACGACAACTGGGACGACGACCGTCGCGTGCCGCCCAGCGGCCGCACCATCGAACTGGGCTCGGACGAGTACTGGGAAGAGCCCGCCCGCGGCGCTGACCGGCGCCGGCGCGGTCCCGCCCACCCCGACGACCGGTACGCGCAGCGCAGCGACCGCTACGACGACGAACGTGACATCCGGGGCCGCGGCCCGGCCCGCGACGAAGACGACTTCGGCCCGATCCGCCCGCCCGGCGGCCGGCGTACCCGTCGTGACGAGCTCGAATCCCGGCGCCCCGCCCCGCCCCGCCGCGACGAGCGGCCGGCGTCCGGCCGCGCCCAGGTCCCCGACGACTACGACCTGTACCGCCCCGACGAGAGCTACCCGGAGCCGGACCGCGACCTGGGCGCAGCCCGCCAGCCCGCGGCCGGATACGACCGGCGCGCCGAACGCTGGGACGACGAGCTTGCCCTCGACGGGCCGATGCCGGCGGACGACCGCTCCGAGGCCGCTCGCCGCGGCACGCGGGACGGCCGCGCCCTCCCGCAGGACGGCCGCGTCCACCCCCAGGACGGCCGCGCC